>NZ_NOIF01000188.1 GCF_002265265.1 Photobacterium sanguinicancri | reverse complement strand
CTATTCTATCTAAGGTATTGATAACAAAGAAAACAAGCGGGATTTTACCGATGGCTTCAGAAATGGAAAACTTGCAATTACCTGTTTGTTAATGCAACGTAAATAGGGCGTTAAGCAGTTTGACTCGCAAAAGCGCCTTATCAGTCATCATTGATAAAAGTGGTGATAAAGTTACAAATGGAATTGTAGGAGATAGCCATGTCCACCGATAACACTCTTTCTTCTCATCATGTAAAGCTATCGCTTCAAAAAGCGCTATCTCCTGAGCAACAAGAGATTGTCAGTGATGAAGCATTGGCATTTTTAGAGCGTTTGGTTGAACGCTTTGCTGATCGAGTACCAAGCTTATTGAGTGCAAGATATGAGCGACAACAGCGTATTGATGCGGGTGAGTTGCCTGACTTCTTGGCTGAAACCGCGAATATTCGAGAAGCAAACTGGTCAATTCAAAATATTCCTGCCGATTTACAAGATCGTCGCGTCGAGATCACCGGGCCTGTTGAGCGCAAAATGGTGATCAACGCGTTGAATGCCAATGTGAAAGTCTTTATGGCTGATTTTGAAGATTCATTTTCGCCAGCGTGGGATGAAGTGGTTGCTGGGCAGCGTAATTTACGTGATGCCGTAAATGGCACCATTAGCTACACCAATCCGGGGAATGGTAAGCAATATCACCTTAGTGATGATCCTGCAGTATTGATTTGTCGTGTACGCGGCTTACATTTACCTGAGAAACATTTGTTATGGCAAGGCATGCCTATTCCTGGTGCCTTGTTTGATTTTGCACTCTACTTCTTCCATAACTATAAGCAACTACTCGCCAAGGGCAGCGGTCCATACTTTTACTTGCCTAAGCTGCAAGCGCATCAAGAAGCGGCATGGTGGAGCGATGTCTTTAGCTTTGCCGAAGATGAAATGGGATTATCGCGAGGCACCATTAAAGCAACAGTGCTGATTGAAACCCTGCCGGCTGTGTTTGAGATGGATGAGATCCTCTACAGTTTGCAAGAACATATTGTTGGTCTTAACTGTGGTCGCTGGGACTACATCTTCAGCTACATTAAAACCCTACGTAATTACCCTGATCGCATTTTGCCCGATCGCCAAGTTGTCACCATGGAGAAGCCCTTCTTAAATGCCTACTCACGGCTATTAGTGCGCACTTGTCACCGCCGTGGTGCGTTTGCGATGGGAGGAATGGCCGCTTTTATTCCATCTAAAGATGCAGAGCAGAATGCTTGGGTACTGAATAAGATCCAAACGGATAAGTCTCTGGAAGCCAATAATGGCCACGATGGGACATGGGTTGCGCACCCTGGTCTGGCTGATACGGCGTGTGCGGTTTTTGATGAGGTACTTGGTAGCCGCACTAATCAGCTTGATGTTAGCCGAAGCGATGATGCGCCTATTACCGCCGCAGAGTTGCTTGCACCGTGTGACGGTGAGCGTACTGAAGAGGGTATACGCCATAACATTCGTGTCGCGGTGCAATATATTGAAGCGTGGATCACCGGCAATGGCTGTGTACCGATTTACGGTTTGATGGAAGATGCTGCCACGGCCGAAATATCGCGTGCTTCGATTTGGCAATGGATTAAACACGGTAAAGATTTGAGTAATGGCAAAGTGGTTACTGCTGCTTTGTTTGAACAAATGCTTGCAGAAGAAATGCAAGTATTAGAGCAAGAATTGGGAAGTGAAGTCTTCGCCGCTGGGCAATATAAAGAAGCCGCAGCTTTGATGGCTCGCTTAACCACCAGCGATGAACTAATGAATTTCTTAACAGTGCCGGGTTATGAGTACTTATCGTAACGCTGTGCCAAAACATGAAGTAACTGAATGCAATGTAAGAATTAAAGACTAAAGCGGATTAACAAAGACGTTATACCGATTATCGCCAAATGAACGAGGGACATCATTATGACACTGACTCGCCAACAACAAATTGAAGCTATTGAAAAGGATTGGGCTGAGAATCCACGTTGGAAACACGTAAAGCGTACTTACAGTGCGGAAGAAGTGATTAATCTACGTGGCTCGTTTGCCCCGGCAAACACGATTGCCCAACGCGGTGCTGATAAGCTGTGGGATCTTGTGAATGGCTCGGCGAAAAAAGGATACGTCAATTGTCTTGGTGCGCTAACAGGTGGCCAAGCAGTACAGCAAGCCAAAGCGGGTATTGAAGCGGTTTATCTGTCTGGTTGGCAGGTTGCAGCAGATAATAATACAGCCTCAACCATGTACCCAGATCAGTCGCTTTACCCTGTTGATTCGGTGCCTGCGGTGGTAACGCGTATCAATAATTCATTCCGTCGTGCCGACCAAATTCAATGGGCTAATGGCAGTAACCCAGAAGAAGGGATTGATTATTTCCTACCGATTGTTGCCGATGCAGAAGCGGGTTTTGGTGGCGTGCTTAATGCGTATGAATTAATGCGTAACATGATTGATGCTGGTGCGGCAGGTGTGCACTTTGAAGATCAGTTAGCCTCGGTGAAAAAATGTGGGCACATGGGTGGTAAAGTTTTAGTGCCGACCCAAGAGGCGGTGCAAAAACTGGTCGCGGCACGTTTGGCGGCCGATGTGGCGGGTACAACAACGCTTGTGATTGCCCGTACTGATGCCAATGCGGCTGACTTGCTAACATCCGATTGCGATATCTACGACCGTGATTTCATTGAAGGTGAACGTACTCAAGAAGGTTTCTACAAAGTACGTGCGGGTATCGACCAAGCCATTTCTCGTGGTTTAGCTTATGCACCTTATGCTGACCTTATTTGGTGTGAAACAGCAAAACCATGTTTAGAAGAAGCGCGTAAGTTCGCAGAAGCAATTCATGCGCAATACCCAGATCAGCTACTGGCTTATAACTGTTCGCCATCGTTTAACTGGGAGAAAAACCTAGATGCAGAAACGATTGCGAAATTCCAGCAAGAGTTGTCTGATATGGGCTACAAATACCAGTTCATTACGCTAGCGGGTATCCACAACATGTGGTTCAACATGTTTGAATTGGCGCACTCTTACGCACAAGGCGAAGGTATGCGTCACTATGTTGAGAAAGTACAGCGCCCTGAATTTGCTGCAGCTGATAAAGGCTACACCTTCGTAGCGCACCAGCAAGAAGTGGGTACAGGCTACTTCGATAAGATGACCAATACGATTCAAGGTGGTAACTCTTCAGTCACGGCACTAACGGGCTCGACCGAAGAAGACCAGTTCTAACAAATACTATCTCTCTCTATCTATCAGGCTGGGGGTAATGCCAGCCTGAGATGAGATGAGATGAGCTGTGTTGTAACATCCCCCAATCCTAGTAATGGCTGTTAAAAGCCACATTTGTAACATGTAAACCTTGTTATCGCCGGAGCACTCAGTGCTCCTTTTTTTTGTCATTTGATCTTACCTATACATTGTTGCGATCTGTATCTAAATTAAGTGTCATTGATTTGCCAGATGGTTCTACCTAAATTGCATGTTAATCGCAGAAATGAAGCAATTAACATAAATGATAATGATTATCCATTTCAAATATTTTTAACTCCACACTAACAGAGTGATTTTACGATATGTTTGAAAAGGACTTCTCATGGTTTGCTATCGCCTTTTGGCGATTTCTCTGCTGTTAATCGCGACAAAAAGCGTTTGTGCAGGTGATCTGTTTAATGTATCTGAATGGCAATCTGATAAAAAATATTTACAGTATGACACTGCTGTATTTGGTCAGAAATTGTATTTTCTAAAACAGGTGGAGTTGGAGGGAGAGGAAAGATCCATGCAGTTATGGTTTCATATTGACCATAATGTTCAATCACTTGCTTGGAATAAAGAAAAAACGTATCAGCAGGGCAATACCGTATTACACCAAGGAAAGGTCTATGCAGCACTTTGGAAGGCATCTTCTTTTTCGCCTGATAGTGAAAATGCTCAAGATAGCTGGCTTTTATTAGGCGAGGCCGATCTTAAAGGGCCAACGGCAAAGCAGATCATGCCTGTGCAAGGGGTTATAACATCGGCAAGAGAGCCTATTGTTATAGAAATTAGTGACCCTCACATCTCTGTATTAATTTCAGATTACAAAATTAAGCTAAACCCGAGTCAAGATGTTGTATTGAATTGGGATAAAAACGTTAATCCGAAACGTTTAATTATTACGCCAACCTATGACTGGGTTGATGGCCCTCTTGAATTTACCATTTCGATGTTAGATCGGTATGGAAATGAGAATCAAGAGTCATTCCAATTTGAAGTTGAAGTGAATGTTTCTATTCGCTCAATACCATCAGCGCTACCTTCTAAAGGGGAAGCCCCTCTTTCTGTGACTTTTACTCCAACGGTGAAAACAGATTCAGCGATAAATCTCTATCGGTGGGACTTTAATGGTGATGGTCAGTATGAACGTACTGATACGGTTGGACGAAATCAGAATCATACATTTACCCATCCAGGTGCATATAAACTTCGCTTGAAATTACCGATAGTGCGGGGAGAAAAGATGTCGGTTTGGTTCAAGTGAATGTTAAAAATGGAAAACCTGTAGTAACGGCGAGTGTTGATAAAACAAATGGTCGTGTGCCACTTACGGTTAATTTCTCATCAAACGCTACTGATAATGAAGGCATTGAAAGCGTTGAATGGGATTTTGACGGAGACGGTAGTGTTGATTATCACCATTCATCAGCGGGTAAAACCAGTTACGTTTATGAAACCCCTGGCTCTTATCAAGCGAAGGTAATTGTCACGGATAAATTGGGAACCTCGACGCAACTCGGCTTGCCTAATATTGAGATCCGAGCTGCCGAGCCTGATGCGCCGGAAGTCATGCTTAATATCAATAAAACCTCTGGTAAGGCCCCTTTAAGTGTTGTTTTATCAGCTTCTTTTACTCATGACAAATCGGTAACTGTAGAGCGGATGTTGTGGGATTTTGATGGTGATGGTCTTACCGATGCTACTGATGGACAAGCGCAATCATGGGTTTATCGCAGTGCGGGTACTTTTTATCCAAGCGTTACGCTTGTAACAAGTGATGGAAAGTCCGCAAAAGATGTACGCAAGCTTGCGGTACAAGAACAGCTAACGTTGACGGTTGAAGGAAGCACTTTGGATCCAGATGCTTTTGATCTCGCGACAATTCACACCACTTTGAGTGCTGATATGGATGTCAGCTTGGTGATAGAAGATAGTCATGGCGCACCGGTTAGAACACTGGTGTCTTGGGTTAAAAGAGGTGCTGGTGATTACGCCGATAAGTGGGATGGATCTTCTAATTTAGGCCAAATATTACCCCAAGGGGACTATTATGCCGTACTTAAATACCGCCGAGATGGACAAGAATACCGATTAGATTTACGCCCCTCGACCAGTGGCGGCGCTTATAATCCACGTCGGAATTACATTCCAAGTCGCTTTCAGCCATACGATAGTAACCCATTAACTATTACGTTTACCCTTCCTTATCCTTCTGAAGTCACGTCTTTTATGGGGCTTTATAATACTAATACGCGACTTGTTACTTTTAGTAATCGAGAACCGTTAGGTGCCGGAACGCACACTATTGTATGGAACGGCATTGGTGATGATGGTAAGCCAGTAAAGGCAACCAGCTCTAATCCATTTCTCTTTGGAATTTGGGGGTATAAATCGGGTGATAACGCCATCTATATCGCTTCTGGTCCTAAGCTCAGTGGTTTTTCTGCTAATCCTGCGATAGCTGTTCCCGAAACTCATACCGATGCCAGTGATGGGCACAGCCATCTTCAATTTACGCTGACTAAGCCCGCAGATATTGAGTTAGTTGTAAGTGACAACGATACCGGCTTAGTAGTAAGGCGACATATATATCAAGACGCAATCAAAGGCGAACAGAACTTGAGGTGGGACTTGAAATCAGATGATGGAAAATTGGTTTCCGCGGGTAAATACCGTTTAGGGCTTAGAGCTATTGATGCTAAAGGCTTTACGAGCCCTTACCTATATACAGTTCAGCGTGTGTATTACTAAAAAATAATGCGACAGACGGACGAAGCCTTTGGCTGATTTAGAAAGAACATATGTTAAGGACAACCCATGAAGTTTTGTATTCAGGTATTGCTAGCTGCGCTATTAAGTATCGTGAGCTCTACGCAGGCGGCTTGCTTGTTAACGGCAGAGAAATATGTCGATGTTGATATTCAGGTTAGATCTGAAACCGTAAAAGGGATGAAGGAACGCCTTAATTTATTGCAAGAAAGCGCGAATGTAGATCGGATGCAAAAAGAAGATGCGAAGACGCTACAGCGAGTTCAAAGTATTTATGATTTAGCTGGGTGTACGCCCGTCGAGCATAGTCGTTATGGGGTGGATAATGATGCTGACATCGCCTTATATTTGGCTTTTTCTTCACAGCATCAACAACAAATACAAGCCGTGCAAAATGCCTTTGATGAAACAACATTAGCTATTCGTCAGTTATTACCTGAAACGGTATCTTTGCCTACAGGAGTAGCAGACAATGAATAAACTATATTTTGCAGCATTGCTGATGGTAAGTTTAATTGCCCCTCAAAGCTTTGCTTATCACTTTCCATGGGATCAAGGCCATGATACGACTTTACCTGAAGACTCATCGAATAAACCAGGTACAGGAGACCATGAAGGGGATGGCTGTGATGCAAAGCAGGGATCGCCTGTATATCTTAAGACGGGTTACTTTATTTGGCCTGAAACAGATGTAATGTTAACTGGCGGAAAGCCTCTTACATTAAAGCGAGTCTATAACTCCAACGATCCTAAAGATGGCCCATTTGGTAAAGGGTGGACATTTAACTGTGAAGTTTCTTTGATCAAAATGACTGACACAGAGGAAACGTCATCAGGGGTAAAACATACCTCTAAGTATGTTTATCGGCTAGGTAATGGACGGCGCTTAACGTTCACTCAGGACTCTACGGGGATTTATCAGGCGCCAGATCGTATACGAGCAAATATTCTTGATGGTGAAAAGCCTGCATTGGTCTTTGACGACGGTGGAAAATTGGTATTTAACCGTCAAGGTATGATATTGCAAAAATTTGATCGCAATAATAACAAGATCAACTATCAGTATGATGGCCTTCGACGAATCACGGGAATGTCCAATGATTTTGGTCAATCAATTACAATTAGTTATAACGCAAGTGGTCGAGTTGAATTAATTTTAGATCATTCAGGGCGCCAATGGAATTACCAATATTCTAGTCTTGGTGAATTAATTGCTGTAACTAATCCGTTAGGCCATATACGTAATTACACTTATCAATCATATAAACCCAAAGCAGATAGGTATGTTTATAGCCAACTAACTCAAATTAAAGATGAAGCTAATCGTATTGTAACTGATGTGACTTATAACGGTGTTCGTGTTGCTAGCTATACCGAAGGCGAAAATAAATACAGCTACAACTACAGTGCCGATTGGGTAACAAAAACCGATAAAGTAAAGAGTAGTTGGCGATTTAAGCTAAATGACGAAGGACAGATTATTGAGCAGGTAGATAGCCTCAACGATAAAAATATAAGCCAGCGAGATGAAAAAGGGAATTTAATTGGCTATACCGACCCGCTAGGTAATTCCATTACTATGACACGGGATGAAAAAGGTCGTTTGGTCAATGTAGATAATGGTTTAATAACAACAAAATACCATTATAACAATAGAAGTAATCGGCCCTCTTCAGTTTATCATGGTGACCGAAAATACACTTTCTCTTACGATAAAAAAGGGAATATGACAGCTACGAAAGATCCTATAGGCAATAACACATATATTAATTATAACAGCCAAGGTAAGACAACTCAGTATACTGATGCAGAAGGTAAATCCGTTAAGATAAGCTACACATCACAAGGCTGGGCTAACACCATTACAGATGCTTTGAATCAACGGACGCTATTAGGCTACAACGTATTAGGCCATCTTACTTCCATGACGGATCCGGCTGGAAAGATTTATCGCTTTCATTATGACGAACTAGGACGCAAGATCCGTGAGACTGATGCGGGTGGGTTAGTGACTCACTACGCGTACGATGCAGCAAGTAATTTACAGTCAGTGACTGCGCCTAATGGAGCTGTTGAAACATATCAATATGATCAATACGGCAGATTAAAGATACTCACGCGCTATGATGGCAGTAAAGAGCGTTATACCTACCGAGCGGATAATTTGGTTGCGTCTAGTCAAGATCCATCAGGAGTCACTACATACTATAGCTATGACGCTAATAAGCGATTAATCAAAATGGTCGTTGGCAGTGAAACGGTCAATTATAGTTATAATAAACGAGGCCAAATTACATCAATCAGTAATAGAAATGACACTATTACACGAATCTATGATGATTGGGCTAGACTACGTAAAGAAATTACACAAGGGCGTAGTCACAGTTACACTTATACACCATACGATGAGGTTGCAAGTTGGAATTATAATGGACAAACGATTAATTATGAATATGATGCTCGAAGCTTATTACAAAAACTGTCTGCACCGAATGGTGAATTTAAATTTACCTGGGATAAGTTAGGTAAGCTCACTCGTCAGACATCGCCAGATGGACTTATTTTAACTAACCAATATGATGAAATTAATCGTCTCTTACAGCGTCAATATTCAGGAACGGTCGATAAGCAATGGCAATATGGTTACGATGGTTCCAATCAAATTACACAGTTAAATGAAGATGGTAAGCAACAAACTTATAATTATGATGCTAGCGAGCGCTTAACATCGGCGAAGACATTAATCGGTGATCACCGTTATCAGTATGACAAAATGGGTAATCGATTAGATTTTGGCGGAAAATACAACAAAGGTGGTCAGTTACTTGAAGATGATAGCTATATATATAGTTATGATAAGCGTGGTAATAGAACATCTAAATCAGCTAAAGACGGCAGCACCAAAGAAACATACAGCTATAATGACTTAGCACGATTAGTCAGTTACCAACGTGAGCGCAATGGTGAGCTCGAAGTTGTTGCAAGCTATAAATATGGGCCTTTAGGTCGTAGGTTAAGCAAAACAGTTAATGGTGCTAAAGTAGCGTTTCATTGGCAAGGAACGCGCTTAATTTCCGAAGGGGATGAGCGTAGTTATATATATGGGCCAGATGAATTCTCACCATTAAGTGTTGTAGATTCGAATACTAGTTATAATGTGTTGAGCGATCATTTATCAGCGCCTGTCGCTTTAAGTAATGGTAACGATTTATCATGGGAGGTAACTCGTACTCCTTATGGAATATCGAATCAAACAGGAAGTGGAAGTAGTACACTAAATATTAGTTTTCCGGGACAGTACATTGATCTAGAATCTGGATTGCATTATAACTTTTTTAGAAATTATGATCCTGTTTTAGCTCAGTATATAGAACGAGATCCTATAGGTATAGTTGGTGGGTTGAATGTTTTTTCATATGCAAGTTCATCACCATTAAATTATATTGATCCGTATGGCCTTTCAAAGAAAAAGAAAATTATAGAAATTATAGTTTGTCTGGTTGTCAATTGTTCTGATGGTGATTTTGATAAAATTGACTCAACTCGAGGTCGAACAGATCAGGGGCAAAAAACAGAGCAAGTTAGAGAAAAAGATAAAAGGAAGACTAAGCCAAACAACAATTCATTTATTCCTCTAGATATATTCGATATGACTTGTGCAACAGCCGCAGAGGCATGTAGAAATCATGACTTGTCTGCTTGTCATATTTATGTTGATATGTGTGGTGGTGATGATCCTATGTGCGTATAAGGAGTCGTAGTGAATAAGTTAAAGTTATATATACATACTCTACCTATTCCACTTAGTCGGTTATTAGTAGCGATT
>NZ_NOIF01000187.1 GCF_002265265.1 Photobacterium sanguinicancri | reverse complement strand
CATAATAAATGCTGCGTGTTTTTTATGACGTTTGGTTTGTAATTAAGCATCAAAAAGCGACGTTTAAATGGCAGTGTTGAAATATACGTCAGTGGGATATCAATCAAGTTGCATTTAACCTAAAAATAAAAAGTAAAAGGTCGTTGGTCGTAAAGATATTTCACGAAAGAAATAAAGCGGTATGAAAAAAGATATATGAAGAGGGTAAATAATGTGTTCTTTAATGCAAAGGCATAGCGCTCAATAAATGATTTACGCTATGCCTTGATTTTAACTAACAGACTCTACTTCGAGTAGAGCAGGTTGGTGGGGTTATAGCTTGAAGCGGTTAATCTCTTGCTGTAATTCGTGTGATAGTTGTGATAGTTCAGCAGCTTGGCGTGCGGCTTCATCGGCTTCTAGCGCCAGCTCATCAGACACATCGCGAATACCTTGGGTATTGCGGGTGATTTCTTCTGTTACCGATGACTGCTCTTCAGCGGCAGAGGCAATTTGCGTTGCCATATCACTGATGTTAGTGACGGCATTATTAATTTGCGACAAGCTTGCTGAAGCGGCATTGGCATCATCAACTGAGGTTTCCGCTAAGTGGCGGCTGTTCTCCATAATGCCCACAGCGCGGCCTGTCGTTTGCTGTAGTGTTTCAATCATCTGCTGGATTTCTTGCGTTGAAGCGTGAGTACGTTGGCTCAGTACGCGGACTTCATCGGCTACAACCGCAAAGCCACGGCCTTGTTCACCCGCACGTGCGGCTTCAATCGCAGCATTCAGTGCCAGCAGGTTAGTTTGCTCGGCAATGCCTTGGATGGTTGAAAGGATAGTATTGATGCTTTGCGCATGCGTGTTTAGCTCGCCAATTACACCCGTTGCGGTTTCAACTTCACCCGCAAGGCTAGAGATGGAATGCTGACTTTGGGTTACTTGCTCAGAGCCATGTTCAGCAGCGCTAACCGTTTCACCTGATGTTTGAGCTGTATTATCTGCATTACCAGCGATTTCTTGTGTTGCTGCCGCCATTTCATTAATCGCAGTGGCAACCATGTTGATTTCATCTTGTTGATGTTGAATTCGAGTGCTGCGTTCTTCTGCTTGCGATGCCGTTGTTTGCGCTTGTTGGCCTAATGAATCAGAAACATCACGTAAGCGCATTACCATTTGGTGCATGTTACCGACAAAGCGGTTGAAGTTAAGGGCTAGCTGGCCGACTTCATCATCGCTACGTGGCTCAAGGCGCTGAGTTAAATCGCCTTCCCCTGATGCGATTTCTGCTAGTGCATCAGATACACGCATAAGATCGCGGAACAAGAAGTTAACTAGCCAAGCCACAATCGCGACCACAATAATAGTGATCACAATAGAGGTGATGAACAACTGGCGCATCAGGCTATGCATGCTTGCTTCTTCCGTGGCCTGATCCATCTCGATACCAAGGATCCAGTCGGTATCCGGAATAGCAGTGAAGTGAACTAGCTTATCAACACCTTTGATCTGCATATTTTCAATCTGATTCGATCGCATTTGTGTATCGATTGCAGATAAGGAAAACGCATTGCTATAGCGATTAATGGGTTGCAGTAATAAAGACTTATTTGGATGAGCTAAAAATGTACCGTCTTGCTTATTGATCAACATAGCATAAGCATTTTTGCCTGCATCAAGGCTAATTACATCATCAATTAACTGATCGATTAATACATCTGCGCCAACTACACCCACTAGCTGACCATTCTTACGCACAGGTTCGGCAATAGTTACTAATAGTGCGTTAGTGCTGGCACCTTGATAGGCGGTAGTAATAATTTGTTTGCCAGCACTGTTTGCATCTTTGTACCAAGGTCGAGTACGTGGATCGTAGTCCGTTCGGTTACGTTCTGGATGAGAGCGGTATATATCACCTTGTGGTGTACCTAAGAAAATATCGTCAAATCCACCGGCATTACGAGCTTGCTTCAGAAAAGGAACAACATCTGCTTGGCTAGCATGATCGTTAAATGCACTAGCGATATCTCGACGGATGTTAACCCAATCACTGATACCATCGGTTGCGGCAGTTGATAGGCTATTTACGCGGGAATAAACGCCATTACGAGTTTGGTTATTTAGTTGGTTTGCTGCCAGCCATGTTAAAGCTGTTGCCATTAGTACAACGGCTGAAAGGCTAGCTCCAATGAGTTTTTGTTTTAATGTGAAAGTCATTGTCTACTTCAATGTCATATTTAGGAACGGTTTGGAACGCTAAGTCTATAAATATACTTTCCAATATGCACGAGTATTTAAGTGATTAATTAATATTAATAATAATAATAAATGCGCCGTGTTTTTTATGACGTTTGGCTTGTAATTAAACATCAAAAACGACGTTTAAATGGCAGTGCTGAAGTATATTTTTATCGGATGTTGATCAAGTTGCATTTAATAGAAAAACAAAAGAAATAGAGCATTGGTAGTAAAGATATTTAACGTAAAAAAGAAAGGAAAGCTATAAAGGTATCTGAAGAGGAAAATAATACGTTATTTAATAAAAAGGCATAGCGCGCAATAAATGATTGACGCCATGCCTTGATTTTAACTAACAGACTTTACCTTGTGTCGAGTCTGTTAATGGGGTTATAGCTTGAAGCGGTTAATCTCTTGCTGTAATTCGTGTGATAGTTCAGCGGCAGAGGCAATTTGCGTTGCCATATCGTTGATGTTAGTCACGGCATTATTAATTTGCGATAAGCTTGCTGAAGTGGCATTGGCATCATCAACAGAGGTTTCCGCTAAGTGGCGGTTATTTTCCATAATGCCCACAGCACGGCCTTTTGTTTGCTGTATTTTAATTTGGATGTTTAGACGTCTAGATGTTGACTCGAATAGGGGTTAGTTTTAGTCTAAGCCAAATTCTAAAATAGATGACTAAAGCCATCATGCCGAACACAACACAATCTCAGTCTGATCAGCCCATTGCGCCGTCAGCACTTGCGCTCTTACCGCTAGGGGTATTTCTAACCCTCTTTATTGGTGTCGGGAGTTATTTAACCTTTCAAGGTGTCGATTTTGCCTTCTACCAGTTACCAGCCCCTGTTGCAGCATTACCAGCTGTCGTTGTTGCGCTATTACTGAGTAAAAATAAACTGAATAAAGCGATAGAGCAGTTTATTAAAGGTGTAGGCCATGGCGATATTATCGCTATGTGTATGATTTATTTATTAGCGGGTGCCTTTGCGTCTGTTGCGAAAGCAACGGGGGGTGTAGATGCGACCGTTAACCTTGGTTTGTCGATGCTACCGTCAAGCTTGATTCTGCCGGGTATTTTCGTTATTTCTGCCTTTATTGCGACGGCGATGGGCACATCAATGGGCACAATTGCAGCGGTTGCCCCCGTTGCTTTAGGTATTGCGCAAGCTGCAGGTATGGATGTTGCTCTAACTGCGGGTGTGGTACTGAGCGGTGCCATGTTTGGTGATAACTTATCTATTATCTCTGATACAACGATTGCCTCGACACGCTCACAAGGCTGTCAGATGCGCGATAAATTCAAAGAGAATATCGGCATTGCTTTGCCTGCTGCTATTGCCGCGATTTTACTGTTTGCGGCGAGTAGTACTGTCACTGATGTGCCAGCAACGGGGGATGTTGAATGGTTGAAGGTGCTGCCTTACATTACCATTTTAGTACTCGCGGTATCTGGCGTGAATGTCTTTGTGGTACTTAGCTTGGGTATTGTTCTTGCTGGTGGCGTTGGTTTAGTGGCAACAGATGGCTATGGCTTCGCGACGTATGCGAAAGATATCTATGCTGGTTTTGGCAATATGCAAGAGATCTTCTTACTGTCGATGTTAATTGGCGGTATGGGCGAGTTAATGCGCCAACAAGGTGGCTTAGCGTATCTAACACAGCTGATTAGTCGTGTTATTAACGTGTTTAGTAAAGCGCACACGAAAGGGCAGAACTTGCGTGCCAGCGAATTGGGTATCGCGAGCCTTGTTAGTCTAACTAACTGTTGTACTGCTAATAATACGGTGGCGATTATCGTATCGGGTGGTGTCGCGCGTGAGCTAGCTGAAACCAACGGTGTGACGCCTCGTCGAGCGGCAAGTTTGCTTGATATATTCTCGTGTGTCATCCAAGGTATTCTACCGTACGGCGCGCAAGCACTATTATTGGGCTCTGTTTTTGGCTTATCACCATTAGAAGTGGTGAGTCATTCTTATTACTGCTTCTTCTTAGCGATTGCTGCTGTTGCTGCTGTGTTTATTAAGCATGCAGCGCGTGAGGCTGCTACTGCCTAGTGAGCCTTATACACAATTATGCGTAAGCATAGATAAAGCCAATTCTTATCAAGCTCTACTTCGGTAGAGCTTTTTTATGCAAATTTGCAATAAATCAGACAATTAGTGCCACTGTAGGGTGAGCTAGCCGACATATTCATGAAATGGATGCACTTGTTATCAGTAATTATTTTAAACTAACGCCGATTTCTACTCCTAACGGTTGCCTTTTTGAGCGCAGTAAAGAGTAGTGGCATAAAGGAATAATAATAACTGAATTAAGGTGATATTCATGAAGCAACGCCTATTTGCTAAGACTGCATTAAGTGCAGCTTTACTTGCAGTACTCAGTGGTTGTGCAAGCCAAGCTGATAGTAACGCTCCTACGTGGGATGCTGATAAAGCCTACAAAATTACTATCCTTCACACGAACGATAACCATGGCCGTTTTTGGGAAAACAAATACGGTGAGTATGGTATGGCTGCGCGTAAAACCCTGCTTGACCAAATTCGTACTGAAGTAAAAGCTGAAGGTGGCACAACGTTGCTTCTTTCTGGTGGCGATATCAACACCGGTGTACCTGAATCAGATCTTCAAGATGCTGAGCCTGATTTTAAAGGCATGAACATGCTAGGTTACGATGCAATGGCATTGGGTAACCACGAATTTGATAACCCACTCGATGTACTTCGTAAGCAAGAAGGTTGGGCTGACTTCCCATTTCTTTCTGCCAATATTTACGATAAAAAAACCGGTGAGCGTTTATTCCAGCCGTATCAAATCTTTGAACAACAAGGTATCAAAATTGCGGTTATCGGCCTAACAACGGAAGACACTGCAAAAATTGGTAACCCTGAATATATCGGTGGGGTAGAGTTCCGCGATCCTAAAGCTGAAGCGAAAAAAGTGATTGCAGAGCTGCGTGAAACTGAAAATCCTGACGTGATCATTGCCGCGACTCACATGGGTCACTATGCAAATGGTAACCGTGGTGTGAATGCGCCGGGTGATGTTGCATTAGCGCGCTACCTTCAAGAAGGCGATCTGGATATGATCGTAGGTGGCCACTCGCAAGAACCTGTGTGCATGGAAGGTCCAAACATGTACAACAAGAACTTCAAACCAGGTGATGCTTGTAAGCCAGATAGCCAAAATGGTACTTGGATTGTTCAGGCGCACGAATGGGGTAAATATGTAGGTCGTGCGGATTTCGAATTCCAAAACGGCGAACTACGTATGGTGAGCTACGATCTTGTACCAGTGAACTTGAAGAAAAAAGTGAAGTTGGCTGATGGCTCGAAAAAGCGCGTATTCATTCAAGATGAAATTGTTAAAAATGAAGAAGTGCTTGATTTCTTAACGCCTTACCAAGAAAAAGGCCAAGATCAACTTAACGTTAAGATTGCTGAATCAAACGGTAAACTGGAAGGTGACCGTGGTGTTGTACGCTTCAAGCAAACTAACCTAGGTCGTCTGATTGCTGCATCACATATGCAGCGTGCCAAAGCTGATTTTGCGGTAATGAACTCGGGCGGTGTACGTGATTCTATTGCCGCGGGCGATATCACTTACAAAGATGTGCTAACGGTTCAACCATTCGGCAATATCGTAACTTACACTGATATGAGTGGTGCAGAAGTACTTGATTATCTTAATGTCGTCGCGACTAAGCCTATCGACTCTGGTGCTTACGCACAGTTCTACGGTGTTTCAATGAAGGTAGCGAATGGTCAAGTAAGCAACGTAGTACTTAACGGTAAAAAGCTAGATCCTAAAGCGACATACCGTTTCACTGTGCCAAGTTTTAACGCTGCGGGCGGCGATGGTTACCCTAAATTGGCTGACCACCCAGGTTATGTAAACACTGGTTTTGTTGATGCAGAAGTCCTTAAAGAGTTCTTAGAAACAAACAGTCCTGTTGATGTGAATGCTTACGCGCCTAAAGGCGAAATCGTTTATAAATAAGCGTGAGTTAAATCAAAGAGAACGGCTCCTTTAGAGGAGCCGTTTTTTTATGGTTTGAAAAGCGTATGATGAAAGTATTGATTTAAACCAGCAAGAATGAAGAGCATGACGCCAGCAATTAAATTAGCGAAAAAACAAGGCATCTCATATCAAGTTCATCAGTATGAACACGACCCAGCTAACACCAATTTTGGTTTAGAAGCCGCTGATGCTTTAGGGCAAGATCCGCAACAGGTTTTTAAAACTCTGTTATTTGCATTAAACGGTGACCCCAAAAAGCTTGCGGTAGCGGTAGTTCCTGTCGCAGGTATGCTTGATCTTAAATCCGCGGCAAAAGCGGCGGGTGGCAAGAAAGCCGATATGGCGGATCCTACTATTGCTGAAAAAACCACAGGGTATGTGGTCGGGGGGATCAGTCCATTAGGTCAGAAAAAGCGCTTACCAACATTTGTTGATCAATCAGCAACGGCCTTTTCAAGTATTTGTGTGAGCGCAGGTCGACGCGGGCTTGAAATTGAATTGTCTCCGCAAGATTTGGTTAAGCTGACACAAGGTACTTTTGCTCCAATAGCCAAAATTTAACAGGCTGTATATTCATGAAAAATATTAATCTTAATTTATTGGTTAGCTTGCAGGCTCTGCTGGAAGAGTGCCATGTTAGCCGTGCGGCAGAGCGGCTGCACATTACTCAGTCTGCGGTTAGCCGACAGCTTTACCAGTTACGTGATATTTTTCATGATCCCTTGTTGATTCGTGACGGTAATCGATTGTTGATGACACCCAAAGCAGAGCAACTCAAGGTAAGAGTAGATGCTGTGCTTGGTGATTGTCAGCAGATCCTTCAGCTAGATACCTTTGATCCGCAAACTTGGCGGGGCAAGGTTGTATTGTCATCATCGGATTATGTTGCGCAATATATTTTACCTGATGTGGTAGAGCTATTACGTGAACATGCACCTCAAGTCTCGGTAGAGTATCAATTATGGCAACCTGATTTTTACTCTGAATTAGGTCAGCGTGATATTCATTTATTCTCCTCCATGCTTTCTTCATTGCCTGAAGGTTTATGTGGTGAACCGATTGGTGCTGATTATCCGGTTTGCGTGATGAGTCAGCAGCATCCTCTTGCTCAGCAAAGTCAGTTATCGCTGACAGACTTTTTACGTTATAGCCATATTTCAGTTTCAGGTGGTGGTGATAAAGACAGTTTTATTGAGCAGTACTTATCGTCGCAAGGACTTCAACGGGATATTAAATTTCGAGTTCCTTTTTTTACTTCTGCATTCAATACGTTGAGCCGTAGCGATATGTTGATGGTTGTACCTGAACATATTGCGCTAAACATGAAGCCAAGCTATCCCATTCATTTTCTGCCACTTCCTATGCCTGTTGATCAGCATAAATACTGGCTAATGTGGCACCCTAAATACGATAGCGACTTGCCTCATCAATGGCTTCGCCAGCGTGTACTCACCGTGATGCGTGATTCTATGTATTCAATGAGTATGAGTTGAAATCATAAGGTCCATGACTTTTTTTGATTTCAATTAATACTATAGTCTTGTTACTTTAGCGCCCTAACAAGGAGCGCAGCATGACACTCAGTATTTGGTTTTCTCTTTTTATTATCTGTATTTTAGGTGCGATGTCACCAGGGCCTAGTCTTGCCGTTGTGGCGAAGCACAGTCTTGCAAGTGGGCGATTACACGGCATAGTTACATCATGGGCGCATGCGATGGGTGTCGGCTTTTATGCTTTACTGACGCTATTAGGGCTTGCAGTTGTGTTGAAGCAGTCGCCAACCTTGTTTATGGCTATTGGCTATGCAGGGGCTGCGTATCTTGCGTATTTAGGTGTGAATGCACTGCGCTCGAAGGGCGGTATTGCTGCTAAGTTGAAAGCGGGGGAAACAACAAGTTTATTTGAAGCAGCACGTGATGGACTAATGATTTCATTATTAAACCCTAAACTCGCACTGTTCTTTTTAGCCTTGTTTAGTCAGTTTGTTGCGGTAGGAACCGAATCGGTTAGCCGTAGCATTATTGTTGCGACTCCATTGCTGGTGGATGGATTATGGTACACCTTGATAGCGATAGTCTTATCACGACCTAAAGTGCTGGATGTATTAAGAACTAAGGCTCTGTGGATAGATCGTTTATCCGGTGTGGTACTTATTCTATTAGCTTTACGTGTTGTGTATTTTGTATAAAGAAAAAGGAGCGCTAGTCGCTCCTTTTTTGATCTGGCCGATCTGAAAAGAGTGCCTCGTCCTAAAAGACATTCACGGGTTATCGAGTTAGCCTTTTTTACTCATGTGGCGCTCTCGATTTTCCAGCTTTTTCTCTGGACTCTTTTTCAACATCACATACAAAGCACCATTGCCGCCATGCTGACGAAGGGCTGAGTGGTAGCACATCACTTCACTGATTTGTTCTAGCCAAGTCGAGAGATAGCTTTTCATTAATGCAGGTGGATTAGAGCGCTCACCTTTGCCATGTATAATGATGACAGTACGAATATCCATGCGATGGCATTGTCGAAGAAAGTGCAGCACTTCTTCACGGGCTTGCTTTAATGTTTTGCGGTGAAGGTCTAACCTAGCTTGAATATCGTATTTACCTAGGCGCATTTTTCGAAATACACCTTCTTGAACACCATCTCGCTTAAATTCCAACATATCATCAGGCTGACACATTTTCGCATAATCCAACGACAGATATTCTGGATCGCTATTGGTCAGTGTTTGGGCTGCAAGGCGGCGTGCAAGATGTGCACCGGTGACTTGATGCTTTACTGTGGTTTCAATTGTATCTTGGGTGATTGGCGCAACGTCGGCCATCATCTCTTTAAAGAGATCGAGTTCATCGTTATTTGACATGATGATATAGCTTAAGAAACGGGTGTTCTTAGTATACCTATTTGCGGAGAAAAATGATCAAAATGCACAGCTTCAACCTGATCGCATTATCAGATTGAAGCGAAAAATAAGCCACAAGAAAAGTGACCAGGGTCAAGCTACGACTTGCGGTCGTGCAAATCATAAAGACCCCGGGTCAGCAAAAATAGATTTTGCTTAATGGCTCTAGTGAGGAGAAGGTGCCGAGAGTACTTTGTAAACAAAGAACCCGCCGAAAAAGATCATTAACCCTAACGCACCAAAGATTACAATCATTGAAGATAAGCCAACGGCATTACCGAAGAGGAGATCTAACCAAAAGTCCATGCTAATCCTTAGCGTTGTTGAGTAATGGTGACAAGATACCCAATGATAACGATTTGTTATGATGATCTAGATCAATGGTATTAAAGCTGTATGTAAGTTGTACTTTTCTTTGTGTGTCAGATCACTCTAAGTGTGTGATATTGAGCAATGTGGACGTTAGATAAGCAACTGATGTTTTAAAGTAAAAAAAATGCGTTAAGTACTTGCGTAAATTACCGTGCTGAGTATTATAAGCGACCTCGGCAGCAATCCTGTTGAGTCAGTTGATAAAACTGAATTGTCGGTGAATAGCGCAGCTTGGTAGCGCATCTGGTTTGGGACCAGAGGGTCGGGGGTTCGAATCCCTCTTCACCGACCACTTACAATGGTGGCTATAGCTCAGTTGGTAGAGTCCCGGATTGTGATTCCGGTTGTCGCGGGTTCAAGCCCCGTTAGCCACCCC
>NZ_NOIF01000186.1 GCF_002265265.1 Photobacterium sanguinicancri | reverse complement strand
TTTTCAAGCTGTAGACGCCATACGCTAGGTAGCTCCGTCTCGTGGGCTCGGAGTTGTGTTTAAGAGACAGTTGTATTATTTGCTTACATACTGCTGAGCTGCAATGTACCTAAAAAGGGCAGGGGGTACGATAGTTAACATAGCATCTTATGATCTAAAACATGATTTTATGTGGGATGTTAATTTTGTGCTACTTAACTGATAATTTTAATGATTAAACTGGTAAATATCAGATTAAGAATGGCTTTTTGTTTAATCAACTTCGCAGTGGGTGTTAATGTTGTGGTTGTCTTTCGGGTTTATGTGTAGCATTGATGTGATGTTGAATTCTTATAAATAAATCATATTTTATACGCAACATTCTTTTACATACTCTTTGAATGCGCGATCAGCGAGCGATAAATATCCGTGTTTACGCCATGCAATTGCAATGTCTAAATACACTGGTTCTTCAAAAGGAACGGGCAATACGCCGTGCTCATGCTCTGTCACCATCTCAAGCAGAGCACTAATGGCAAAGTCACGTCTGACAATATTTAAAATCATCGGCAATAGATTTGTTTCAAAGGAAATGAGGGGCTGCAGCTTTTGAGTTTCACAGGCTCGATCAATGAACTCGCGGTGGAAGTAGCCTTTTTTAAACATCACTAATTCTTGGGCAAAAAATGTGGCAAAGTCGATAGACGACTTGTGTGCGAAAGGATGCTCTTCACCGACAACAGCAACCATTTGCGACGTTAGCAAGTGCTCAGTTTCCAGAGCTTGAGGCACGTTATGATTAATGATAACGCCTAAATCTAACTCTCCTTCTATCAGCATTTTACGAATTGACTGTGCCCCGCCTTCAACCATGATCAATTTGAGGTTAGGGTACTGGCTTTTAAAGCCCATTAAGATTTCAGGGAAGAAGTAAGATCCCAGCATACTGGGTACGCCTAACCGTACTTCGCCTTTTTCTAAGCCTCGTAATTCAGCCATCGCAACTTCGGCATCTTTTAATTGTTGTATAACCAAACGCGCATGCGGCATCAAGACTTCACCTTCGTGCGTTAAGGTGATCTTTCGTTCATTGCGGTGGAAAAGTTCAAGCCCGAGTGAAGTCTCTAGTTTTTTAATCGCAATGCTCAAAGCGGGTTGGGCAATATTGAGCACCTTAGCCGCTGCGGTGAAGTTGCCAATTTCGGCGAGAGTAACAAAGTATTTAAGCTGACGAACATCCATGGCTATATCTTTTATTTATCATCTTGATAGTTTCAATATATTTTCATTATTGGTGGCGGCTTGCTACTGTTTTGTCATTAATTTAAGAGGTGACAAGTAAAATGATTCAGGTTGGAACCGCCCCATATAAAAAGGCGACATTCGCTCTCGCGCTAGGGTCATTTTTAGTCTTTTGTAATTTGTACCTATTCCAGCCAGTCTTGCCCGTGATGGCGGAGCAGTTCTCGGTGAGTGCAACCAAGGTGAATTGGCTCTTGGCGGCGGGTACATTCAGCCTTGCGCTAACGTTAGTGCCTTGGGCGATAGCTTCTGAGAGTGTTGGTCGTTATCGCATCATGTTGGTGAGCTTGTTTTTACTGCCGATTGTTGGTTTGCTAATGCTGTGGGCTGATTCGTTATTCTTACTGTCATTAGCAAGGGCGCTGATGGGAATGGCTTTAGCTGGTTTTGCGGCCGTAGCTGTGGCCTACATGGCTGAAGAGTTTTCAACCAAAGCATTAATGCTAGCGGTGGGCACTTATATAAGCGCCAATTCGTTGGGTGGTATTTTTGGGCGCTTATTTGGCGGTATTACGACAGAGTATTGGGGATGGCAGGTCGCTGTCGTTGGTATGGCTATCTTCAGTTTTATCGGGGCATGTATTGTGTGGTGGCTATTGCCTAAACAACAAAACTTTTCGCCACCTAAACATGGATTTAGTCGCGCTCAATTTCGTGCTCAGCATCGTTTTATTGTTCAGCATTTACGGCAACGATCGTTGTGGTTAGCCATGCTTATTGGTGGTATTAATTTTGCCTTGTTTGTGAACTTGTATTCTGTGATGGGCTTTCGCTTAGTGGCACCGCCGTATTCAATGCCGTTGAGTATTACCTCTATGATTTTCTTATGTTATTTGAGCGGTACCATAACAGCCAAACTCAGTGGTCGGTGGAGCCAATCTTTTACTGTCACATCAGGCATGCTCTTGGGCTCCAGTGTGAGTTTAGCGGGGATGTGGGTCGCTGCAATCGAATCTATTCCAGCAATGCTCATTGGTTTGCTATTGATTAGCTCAGGTGCCTTTTTTACCCACTCATTAGCATATGCTTGGGTTAGCCGCAAAGCCAAATCGGCAAAAGCAACGGCGACGGCTCTGTACTTAGTTCATTATTATGTAGGTGGTAGCGTAGGTGGATTCTACCTTATTGCTTGCTGGCAGCATGGCGCTTGGCATGGGGTAGTAGCTGGTGGCATGGTGTTGTATATGGTGTTATTTACGTTATGTGTCTGGCTACGACGTTACGAGAAACAAACGGTAGATGCGAGTCAGGTATCCTCTTTAACTTAGCTCGGTTTATTGGCGCATTACGGATTTAATAGGATCAGCTTTAGCATACAAAAAAGGGTCATCAGCAGTGATGACCCTTTTCTGATTTAATCGATAGCCATCGCAAGCAAAGAAACAGGGTGAATCGTTTCTAGGTTGGTGTTTTCTTCTATCTGCCATTTACAGGTTTCACAATCGGTAATCGCAAAATCTGCATTGGATTGGCGAATTTGTTTAAACAGCTTTTCACCAATCGCCATGGATGTGTCGTAGTTTTCAGTTTTAAAACCGTATGTCCCTGCTAGGCCGCAACATTGGCTATCAAGCACAACGACTTCAAGGCCCGGGATCATTTTAAGCAGTTCAATGGTGTATAAGCTGCCGCCAGTACGCTCTAAGTGACAAGGCGTATGGTAGACAATCTTCTTATTGATTGGCTTCATTTTTGGCATGTCACCGTTCATGAAGGCTTTAAGCAAGAAGCGTGTTACGTATTCGATGTTATCAGCTACTTTACTGTTATCCACTTTAAGTACGTGAGGGTATTCCTCGCGTAGCGTAAACGAACAGGTTGAAGAAGTTGAAACGATCGGTGCATCGTACTTTTCAATCGCTTCTGCGAATTTCTTCACATTGAGCTTGGCGTTCTTTTTGGCTTTATCAAAGAAGCCATTGGCGATCAGTGGTACGCCACAACACTTTTCTTTATCAAGTAGCTGGACACCAATACTCATGGCATTCATGACTTTGACAAAGTCTTTACCCAGTTGCGGGTGGTTGTAATTCACAAAGCAGCCGTGGAAATAGTGCACTTGTTTTGGGTACAAGGCTTGGCTAGTACAGTTTTGTTTGTACCAACGGCGGAATGTTCCATGTGAGTATTTCGGCAGTGATTTGTGGTCATGTACGCCAATAGTATGGTGCATGACTTTTTTGACCGGCTTCAGCCCAGTAATGGCATTCACGATAGGAGCAAACGGTGTTGCAACTGATCCCATTAAATCTGTGTGACTGAGTACGTAATCACGGATTGTTTTGATATTTAGTGGCATTTTTGCGTGTTCATCACGTGCCACTGCAATTAAATCACCAATTTTCACGCCAGATGGGCAAGCGGTTTCACAGCGTTTACAGTTAGTACAAAGCTTAAGTGTTTCATCGTAAAACTCAGGGCTTTTCATACGTAAGCGTTCACCGTCAGGGCCGCATTGCTTTGGTCCTGGGTATTCTGGGTTCGCTTTTGCAACTGGGCAGTACACGGTACAAACCGTACATTTAATACATTGATCAAAGCTAGTGTCTTTTTTTGGAAGGCTCATGCGATAGTCCTTTCTTGTTGTTCTGGTACGTTTTCAATTTCACGCGTGTGGTTAGCAATCATTTGTTCGGCAACAAAGTGGCCAGTGCTGATTGCTACACCGCTGCCGCAACCTTCTGTGACAGGATCGTAGTGAGACAATAATGCGCCTGCACAGTAAAGGTTTTCGATAGCTTGTCCTTGGCGAGATGGCTGTAGGGAGGCATTCGCTTTGACACCCATTTTCATGAATGGATGCGCTTGTGAGCTAAAGAAATCGTGTTGATACCAGTTATCGCGATGTGGAATTGTGGATAAATCCAGATTAAAAATAGGTTCAATCACCGCTTGACGTTGTGCTTGCATGCCGTGGCTAAAAAAGCTGCCAGTTGCAATCAGAAAGTGGTCAGCAACAAGTGGCATTTCACGATGATTTCGGGTGTAGATTCTGGCTAATTTGCCATTTTCAAACTCACCACGCTTCACTTCGTCACCCGCAAGAATCAGTCCACCAAGGGCTTTATAGCGTGATTTCATTGCTTCTTCTAAACGTATGCCAAGTAGTGATGGTGGCATCGTTGGCAATTCGCAAATGGTAAAGCCAGTTAAGCCTTCAAGTAGCTTGATGGTTGCTGCGCCATCGCCGTTACCAAATACCGAAGGTAGAACAACCAGATCAGCTTGGCCGACTTGTTGAATTAATGATTTAGCAAAAGCATGTAGTTTAGATTCATCACGCAATACTCGTGAAATATCAATAGAGCGGAATTCGCAAGGGTTACGTTGCATGATTTCAAAATCAGGCAATTCTACAGCTGCGGTCGTGACCGTTACATCAGCAAATTGTGGCAGCTTAGAAACGTTATCTGCGGTTAATTCTGGTTGGAAGTCACGGAAACCATCAACGGTTACTAACGCAATACGTGTTAACCCTTGTTGTGGTTCAAACATAGGAAAAGGGTGGACGGTTTGTTGTGACAACCAAGTCGCACGAAATGTTCCCATTGGTGTAAGGCGTAAGTGATTGGTTTCATCACCTTGTGTTGTCAGTTGAACGCCACATTCAGCCATCATGGTTTGGTACCAATCAAGCGCATTTTTCACGTTTGACTGACCAATTTTACAATAAGGGTGTTCAGGCTGTTGCTGCTCTAAGGCAGAAAAAGCGTCGAACGGATGCGTGACTAATTCACCATTAGGTAAGCGGCCTAATAGATCGATAGAACCTGAAGAGAAGTGTAGGGCACTCTGTCCTGCAGCAATTACTGCTGTTTTTAAACCTGCTTCAGCACAACGAATGGCACAGCTTAGGCCAGCAACACCACCGCCGATAATTAAGCTATCAAATTTCATTGTGCAACCTCACTTTGTGCTTCGCTTTTCATTGTTGTCGTTGGAATATCGCCGTTCGGGATGTCATTACTTGGAGTGTCATTTGTCGGAATATCGCTGCCGCCAAATAGGCCTTCATAAATCCAATAGGTAAATTCACCTTCACGTAGTGCATCACCCCAGAAAACAGGTTTAATGCCTTTCCAGCGCTCTTCGAGAAATTCATTTAAGAGCTGGCTAGATTGGTTGCCTGTGGTTTTTCCATACTCTGAAAATAGTCCTGCCGCGCGGTATGAACACAATTCGCCTTGGCATGGTCCCATGCCGACACGTGTACGGCGGCGTAAATCCACTAAGTTATGGACGTTTAACTCTTTGATTGCGTACTCAACCTCACCACTGGTGACCATTTCACATTCACAAATGACGGCTTGGCTTTTCTTGTCATTTTTAAGGAATTTATCGGCACGCTCACCATGACGGTAATAAGCTGATTGGTAAACTGGCTTGGCAAGGCTCGCGGTTTTCTTGACAGATTTAGACGCTTGCTCAGAACCGGGTAGCGGAACTTCATGGGTGCTACATGCTGTGGTATTACCGAGCTTCTTAGCCACTAAATCTGTGGTCCATTCGGCCATCATGCGATAGGTCATAAGTTTACCGCCGGTAATGGTGATGAAGCCTTCCATACCATCACGCTCAGCGTGATCCAGTAATACGATGCCGCGGCTAATATTACGGCCACTGGTATCACCATCAACGGCAACAAGTGGGCGCACACCCGCATAAGCACGAAGTACACGAGTGTTGGCCATGATAGGTGCTAGCTTGGTGCCTTCTTCTAGCAGGACATCAATTTCTTTGCTTGAGACGTGCAAGTCATCAATTTTGTCGTAATCAATACGCTCAGAGGTGGTACCGATAAGTGAAATAGTGTCACCGGGTACAAGAATGTCGGCGTCTGATGGCTTACGACAGCGGTTGATCACTAGGTTGTTAATACGGTAATCAAGAATAAGCAGTGAACCTTTGGCTGGGAACATCTTGATGTTCAAATCACCATATTCACAAATTTGTTGGCCCCAGATCCCTGCTGCATTGACCACTTGTTTAGCATAAATTTCAAAGCCTTGGCCTGTGGCGGTATTCAAGCATTTCACGCCTTTAACGGTATCACCATCGCGGATAAGGCCAGTGACAAGGGTGTGGTTAAATAAGCGAGCGCCACGTTCAACGGCGTCTAACACGTTGGAAGAGGCTAAGCGGAAAGGATCGATTGTGCCATCAGGCACTTTCACCGCGCCAATCATGCTTGGGTTGCAGTTTGGCTCAAGGCGCAGTGCATCTTGTGGTGACAGTTGTTCTACATCAATGTCAGCACGGGTGCAGGCGTTGATGAAGTTTGCTTGGAAATCTAAATCATCTTCTGGCAATGAGATGAATAAGCCTTGCGTATCTTCAACGCAGTGACGAGCAATCTTTTTTAGGATGCGGTTTTCTTGAATACACTCACGCGCAGATTCTTCATCTGTCACGGCATAACGTGCACCTGAGTGTAATAGACCGTGGTTGCGGCCCGTTGTACCTGAAGCGAGATCATCGCGCTCGATTAAAATACATGGAATACCACGGAGCGCACAATCTCGCATGATGCCTGTGCCTGTCGCGCCACCACCGATGATAACAACGTCTGTTTCATACCAATTATTCATGCTCGTTTTCGCTTATTCTTGTTATTGCCACACCTAAATCACGGATAAAAAGGACTTTACCAGTGTGTAGGGGGTAAATTCCTTTTCAATGTTGGTAAATATGCCACTTTTTATGCGGGTATTATTTGATCTGTTACACATAAATGAGCGAACGAGCATTCGTTCGCGCGTTATGTGATGATGGGCGTATCGGTGTGTTCGGTATTTAAGCGGCTTGACTGCTATTTGTGCGTGTTGGGGTGGAGGGGTAAAACAAGATAGATTACGTTGCATATAAATATGCCTATATTTTCATCAAACAACGAGTTTGGCTCGTTATTCAAACGTGTGGAATGTAAAACGAGGCCAAGGTATTCATGGGGGACGTTGAGGAATTAAAGGGCACACAGAGGTGATGCGTGTTAAGCAACGGCTTTACGGCGCTCATTTTGGCTGTAAATGTACCCCAATGGATGAAAGCGAGCACAATCACGCCCTGCATCTTTACATTCATAGAGCGCACGGTCTGCTCGTTCGATCAGTGATGACAAACTATCTCCGTGACTTAAACTACTAATGCCAACGGAAGAGGTAATACGAAGTTGGGTGCTCACAGCATTAATATCTAAGTTTAGTGAGCGAATCGAATCTAGCATGCGATTCGCTATATCTTGCGCTGCTTGGTGGTCGCAATTGGGTAAAAAAAGAATAAACTCTTCGCCACCATAACGGCCAAATAAATCAGTCTTGCGTATTTGGGATTGTATAAAATGCGTGAAGCGCTTTAAAACATCATCGCCCGCACCATGCCCCCATGTATCGTTAACACGCTTAAATTTGTCGATATCGAACAAAAGTACGGAAAAAGTCTGTTGATTTTGCTCACAGGCTTCAAGTGATTTTTGGGCGAGTTGTAGCAACATACGGCGATTGTAGATCCCAGTTAATGGATCGAGTGTTGCTTGGCGATAGAGTCGCATTAACATATAAAGTTTGGACTGTTGTGACCAAATCACCATTAAGGCTAAAACATTTTGCAGCCAGTAACCTGCCATGACTTCAGGGGTAAATAAACGTTGTGCTTTGACATCTACGCCTATTTGGCACAATGCAGTTATAGCGAGTAAGCCTAGGCTTTCTTTCAGCGTTAACGGTAGGATTGTTAAAATAGCAACATGGAGGATCGGCAATAAGGTGTAGCCATATTCTGCACCACTGTAGGCTTGTGGAAAATCCAGTACAGAAATGCAGTAAATATAAAAGGCATTTATCATTATCACCAGTAATATCAAACTCCACTGAGACTGGTAAAGTTTAGTGTGGTGATGTGAGTGCCATGCGGTCATCAGTAAACCGCAACCAAGCATAAAACGGGCGATAGCAATGGGAGCAGATTGGTTTTCAGAAAGGAAAACTAAATCTAGCGGGATCCATAAAATGATTAATAAGCCCCAAACGACGCTCAATAGTGTGATCCGGCTACGTAAATAACCACTGCGAGTATTTTGAAAGCTTGTACTGTGAGCGGCCGTGCTCCATAAATCCGGTAAGTAGTGCCTTACTGTTCTGACTACCTGATTGATATTTTCATGCATAACCATTCGGCGAGAGATTTCCTTTTTCTAGCAATGAATGAGACTTAGCAAATTGGGAGACATTTTAGTCGAGATTATTCACTAGATTGAATAGTTTAGCCGTGATGTTGATCCAAGAAATAGCTTCTTGATTGGCTGTGAAATAGTGAAAGGGTGATTTGAACCTACTTTACATCGCTAGTTTTTATCTGAGAAGCAGATATAATTCTGCACTTTGTTAATACTGATGCCGATGCAGCCGATGCCTTATATTATTTTTCTTATTCCAGCTTTGCTAACTGCTCAGCTTATTTTTACTCTTGTTTTGACTAAAGGCGAAATCTGCCCTGGTCAACGTGGGCGAGTACATAAAACATTACCAGTACTTGTGCTTGGTTGGGTGCTTGTCATTATTCAATTACCACTCGCAATTTTACCGTTACTTGCACTTGCTTACTTTACGATCAAAGTGAAAACCGGAAAAACCCGTGATGCTGGCCCACTAAATATGCTTTCTTTTGCGAATGGCTTGGCTGGTTTAGCGCTGCTTTCTGTCTTGTTCCGTGTGAATTTGCCGATGGCGGGACTAAGCCTGACATTAGGGGCAGCACTAGGTGCATTGCTAGCACATACCTTACTGACACAAGCACGTACTCGTTTACAGGCTTTCCATCGTTTACTGCCGTTTGGTGGTTTTGCTGGTGCCATAGTCTCGCTGCCATTTTTAGTTTGGTATTTGTCTCAGTTCGATGAGACGGCTTTAGCGTCAATTACCTCAGTCGTGATTACTGCACTTGTGGCTATGGTAGTTGCTTTGCTTGTTTGGACCGGTCATTTAATGCTTAATAAAAAAGCAAATCGCTGGCAGTTGCTAGGTGCTTTTGGTCTGTTGGTGGTATCTAGTGGACTACAACTGAGTTTGTTCTAATCATTTAGCTTAGCGCTTCGATACTAAGAAGCTAAGAAGCTAAGAAGCTAAGAAGCTAAGAAGCCAACCTTACTGAGGTTGGCTTTTTTATGGGTGCTGCACCCTTGCCGTTCACTCAATGGGTCGCTATCGGCTAAGCAATCACTGAAAGGTAACTATCCAAGCGTGACTAACGTGTCAATTTTGTATGCTTGCCTTCGATTAATTATCGATACTTATTGATAACTAACTATGCTTAACAGTGAGGTTTATACTGAAATGATGGGGTGGAGGAAGCATGGAAATCAACAATCTGCTCAAGCTGGATGGGCACATAGTACTTGGCATTGTGAATGAAAAACTACGCTTAGAGTGCAACTCAGTCGATGAATTACTGAGCCGCTATGAACTCGACAATGATGAACTCATGGAAAAAATGGGGGCGTTGGGTTTTCAATACGACCCGATTAATAATCAGTTTAAATAATCGTTTAACGCCTCTATTTGCTATTGAGGCGTTTCTCTTTAATAACATAAATATAATTGATTTATAAAATA
>NZ_NOIF01000185.1 GCF_002265265.1 Photobacterium sanguinicancri | reverse complement strand
TCGGATATGTGTTGAAGAGCCAGACATAGACATTGTACTCATAGAGAAAAATGGAGACCTTCAGTTAGTCAGTAACCATAAAATAAGTAAGATTGCGGAGCTTGACGAGTCACATCGACAGCAAGTTCTTACTTATTGCGATGATTTACTAAAACAACATGTGGATCACTATATTTTGAATAATGCCACAAATTCTGTCTTACTCAGCGATGATTCATTTCCTTTACCACCACCTGAAAAAATGCTTTCTTCTAGATATGATGGTTATCTACCTTTGCTGCTTGGCTTGTATTGCATTAAAAATGAAAGTACCTACAAAACGTTGGAAAACCGTGACTTTGAAGTTATTTTTGATAGTTTTAATGAGTTTGTGAAAAAAGAGTTATTTGATAAATTTAGATTTTTAGAGGATGACTATAAAGGTTGGTTAAAAAGAAAGGATAAGAATGGAGAGTCTGGTGACCTTGATACCTATATCAATAAGGTCTTAACTAGGCGTCTTCGCGCTAATATAAATAAAGCGAAGAAAATAATTGAACAATTTGACGACTTGTATTTTTCAATTTAGTTGTTAACTGGAAAGTCGTTTTGATGGACTGTCAGTGAAGCCTTTTATCACAGGCGTTGGTGATGAGTGTGCCGTAAGCTCGTTGGGGATATACATCTACAACTAATCACACTGCAAAAATCACCATGACATTGCTAGCTCCATTACCCCTCAAATCACTCCCCATTATATCCCCTCTAGAGTTTCACCAAACAATTGCACCATCGTCACTAGAACACATTTTAACGAGAGTATTCATTATCGTTATTGCCAACCGTCAGTATGTAAATATCGTTGTTAGAACCCATTACAGTAACAACCTGAGCTTACCTAGACGTCAACTGCCACTGGCTACATTACCGATTGTCTCGACTCGACAGAGTTAATTCTATATTGCTGGTGGAAATTCTATGTAATGTATGGATTTAGATTACTGTGGAGGTATCGGTTCCTGATTCATCCCGTGAATGTGATGTGATGGGATGAATTGGGAGCTGTGTTTTGGATATGGTGTTGATATTAAATATATAATAACCAGTACAACAGCTTGCCGAAGGCCGCTGTTGTACTGGTTATTATTAATGCTAAGTTAGTGGTTCTGGTGTCAAAATTCGGTGAAGTCGTCAGCTATTTTAAGGGTAGTCATGGGAAATATTATACTGGTACGTAGCCCAAGTGAGTTAATTTCAATAAATCTTGCTGGTTATGGTTGGGAGCGTATTGATATGTCATCTTTTGCAAGTTTTGAGCAATTGATGACTTATGTGGAAGTTGAAGGTATTAATCTAGGTCGTAAGAAAAATCAAATATCTAGGTTTTTCCATGCTAAACCTGGTGACATTGTTGTGGTGCCTGTATCTAGAGCGATTGTCCTTGGTGTGGTTCGTGAAGGTAAGTCATATCAAAATGATGGTGGCTATGGTGCCAATCGGATTAACGTTGACTACTTTAAGAATGAAAATGGTGAGGAAATAAGAATTCCTCGTTCAAAACTCTCACAGGGTTTGGAAAGTCGATTAAAAATCCGAATGAGTATCGCTTCTTTGAATGAATTCTCTGAAGAAATTGAAAAGTACCTAACTCAGTTGAAAGAGAATGATCAAGTTTGTTTCGACAGTCTTTTTCAGCAACAGAAAGATAATCAAGTTGCTGACTTTAAAGAAACTTTGCTTTCTAGGTTAAGAGGTGGTTCTACTACCCTGAAAAGCGGTGGTTATGGCTTGGAAAAACTGGTTAAAGAACTAATGGAACTTGAGGGTTACTCTGCTCATATAGCTGCTAAAAATAAGACTTCAGACATTTCAGATGTTGATATTGAAGCTAGTCGTACTGATCCGGTATCGAGTAATCGGGTATTTATTCAGGTTAAACACCATAGAGGTGAAACTAGTGGGTGGGGGATTCGCCAATTAGCAGCAATCGAAGAAGATGAGCATGTTGATAAATGGCTTATTACAACTGCTACTGTGACAGCCGATACCTTAGAGCTTGCTAAAAATGAAAATGTTTCCGTGATGGATGGTGAGAAACTGGTTGACTGGATTTATGACCGAATTAACGAATTGTCACCTTCAACCAAAGAGCAACTTGGTGTAGGTATACTACCTCAGGTGATTGCCTCGTAGTAATCTTGTTATTAATCATTATCTTGCATTTCTAACCTAGCTTGAGAGTAACACTTGGCTGCGATATACCCGTAACATTAAGAAAAATAAACATAAATTAATAAAGTACTGTCTTAATAAGAGGTACTTTGTTATGACTATTGGTAAATCAATAAAATCGCAACGACTCACCACTACTTTCCTCAATAACCTAAAACCCAATCCCTCAACGGCTAAATCCGCTGATTACGAAATTAATCTATCCGCAATGAAAGACTCTGGATTACCTATAGGCGTTAGATGCTTAGTTGGGAAACGACGTGGTTCAGTACGCTATCTTTTTAGGTACACCAGTCCCATAACTGGTAAGAAGGCAAGCATAGGACTCGGTAGGCTTAATGATACAGACCTAATCACTTTGAGGAAAAAGGCGAAAGTATATCGTCAGAAAACTCTTGAAGGCATTGATCCAAAACTTGAGCGTGATAATCAAGTTGTCGAAAAGACGATGACTTTGGAGAGGTTCTTTGATGAAGTCTATCTTCCACTCGCCAAGCAAAAGCGTAGTTGGAAGGATGATGTAGCTCGATTTCGGTTGGCGAAGTCGATACACCATGTACCGATTCATGAACTGACCGCAGCACATATCATCAAGATCCAGATGGAAATGCAGAACGCAGTAACTATAAAAGGGAAACCTTATGCTCCTGCGTCGATCAATCGTGTTTTAGCGTTGTTAAAAACGATTAACAAGAAAAGTTATGCGCTAATGGACACCCCTTTCATTGCGAATAAGGTCAGCTTGTTGAAGGAAGATAATGTGCGAACCGGATACTTGAGTGCGTCTCAGCTTAAGGAGTTCATCGCTCATGCGCTCGACTATCCTGATAGACAAACTGGTGCGTTCTTAGCACTGTTATTTCTCACTGGCTTACGTGATAAAGAACTTCGATTTCGCTTACACAGTGATATCAATTGGGAAGAGAAAACTTTATATATAGATCGGACCAAAAATGGCAGCTCACACGTTATTTACTTGAGTGATTACATGATTAGTATTTTGGAATCGATACCCAAGGTGGCGAATAACCCTTATATCTTTGCTGGACGTCGTAAGGGTAAACCGATTAGTCCTGCTAGACATGCTTTGAAGGTGATTAAAATCAAGATGGGCTTGCCTGATATCCCCGGTCAAAAAGCGAATATAACCCTACACAGTGCTCGCCATACGCTTGGTTCCCTACTCGCCAGCCAAGGAGTGCCTTTACATGATATCGCTAAGCAGCTGAATCATAAAGACTTATCAAGTTCGAGAAGGTATTCAAAATTGACTGTGGGTAGGAGGCGTGAAATCGGTTCTCGCTTGTCAGATATGGTAACTGCAAAACCTGAGATACGTTGGGAATGATAAATACGAGTTTAAGAATTTAGACTAGAAACAACACTAGAAAAGCCCCTGTTTAGCGATGAGCTAAACAGGGGCTTTTTCATTATTAGAAGGAAATTCATGATGAAGAAAGTAAACAAATTTGAAGACATTGAAGCACTACCAATGCCCGATGTGGTGAAAGCGAAACTGCTAGAGCATTTGATTGAGCCATTCGGTGATGCAGAATCGACTAAAGCGTTCTGGGATGAGATTGGGACGACCTTGTACTTAATCGAAGAAGCGGATACCGATGAATCCTTGAATCAACAATCCGAGGCAGATCAGCATTTCCTTCGCTTTGTCACTAATTACCCTGAATGGGTTCTGTTACTGAATGACGATGGGTGTCCTTGGTTATTGGCAGTTGCCATAGTGACCATGGAAGGTGGTGGCGTGTATGTCTGCGCACCAATGAACAGTCCAACGTTCCCTGTGGTGAAACTGTCTGACCAAGTTGAAGCTTGAGTACCAATCAAATCTTAATCGTCACTAATAGTATGGAGGTGTCTGATGGCACGTAAAACAAGCAATAAAGATGAAATCGTTCAACCCGAAGCTGTAGATAACAATGAACAAGTCACCGTCGAGGAAGAAGCGCCAGTAGACAATTTCGCTAATATCGTGCTCGATGGTAAAGCGAAAAAACTCAGCCCGAAAACCGAGAACCACGTGTTCTATAAGCTTTCGATACACGATGATCTAAATACGCTTCACCTACAAATCTCAGGCAACGAGGCTGGTGGACTTCATAGTAAAGAATGGGTTGCTATTTCTGATATCGTCGCTGTACTTGACGTACAGGAAGGCAAGTCATTTAAGAGCACTGTATTTAAGTCTGTGTTCAAGGGTGGGTCTGCGAATAATGCTGGATTCTTAGCGGCATGTTGCAGGGGGCTTGGTCTTATCATCCCGTCGGAGAAATCGGTGTTTCTCCACGTTCTGGCACCTGACTACACTCAATGTCGGGATGAACTCCTTTCATTAGTAGGTGACGCTAACAAGGCTGAATAATCCTCAAAGCCACATCACTCCTTACCGAACAATCCCTTTCTGACTTTTCATACAAGGCATTGACCAAGAGTGCTTTCCAGTAAAACAAAATGAGACTGTATTATGAAATTGACCTTTGACGTCGATAGGTTACTGCTGCCTGTTTCAGTGGACCTACAAGACAGACTGAATGAAGTTGCTAACCAAAATGACAAGCTAACATCATCAACCAACGCGTTAACCTTTAACTTCCGAGATACAAGCTACAATGCAGAATCAGGTGGTTGGCACCCTGTTGAAATCAGGATTGTGCGACTGTATGACCAATGGATTTTTGATTACATCACTGACTTTAGCTATTGCGGTGGCCTTTTTCCGGAACTGGTTAAAGAAGTGGACTTTAACTTTGGATGCGGAACGGCGAGTTTTCTCTATGTTCCGGAAACACCGATATCTGATAGCAATGTCTGCGACTTTTATCAGGTCTGGGAGATGAACTTTCTCAGTTACATCAGTATGAACGTGTTTGATGAAATAAAAGTCATGGCTGAGTAGTCCATTGCCACCCAACCTTGAACAAAGCACCATGTATGCACCATAAAACAGTTGTTGTTAGTTCCGGTAAATTTAAGGCTTCCCATTGTGCCATGTGGTTCATGGTGTGATGAGGGGCCTTTTTCATATGGGGTTGTAACTCCAACGTTTTGCCAATCCGTTGAAACTGGAATTCAGAGGAGATGTGCTTCTAATGCGAGGTGAAAGTTGGGTAGAACGTAATGTGAGATGTTAACTGGAAGTCGCTTGGTTAATTTTAACCAGTTTGCTTGTCTGGTACTGGTATTTTGATATTGCTCCACCTATTGCATCTTGAGGCAATAGGTGGCGTTAATGAACTGCGCTGTTGTAAATCTGGTTATAGTGGATAGGTAAGTTGGAAATTCAGAGAGTGAATTTACTGATGAAATTACCCCTATATATCCCTTCATATTAGATGTGCAAGCACTTATTAATTATATGTTATTGATTTGCATTGATAAATTGACATTTTTTCGATTATCTATGTGCGATAAGGGTTGGCAATTCATCAAATTCAATCAGTGCTGTTACCATGTATACCCAACTTAAATTTGACTTAACTATGGCAATTTTAAGTCGGATTACCCTAGTGTAGCCATCCGGTGCGTTCATTATTCAGTCGGGCTGATTAACCAATATCCTGCAATCTTCCTCGTGAACAACCACTTTAATAGCGTAGTGCTACATCAAGTTGACTCATTGAATAGATGTGAACTAATCACGTTTCAATTCATGCTTTAGGTTAACGGGTGACAGTACTTCAACATTGCACATCCAAGCTTCCAAATTCTGCAATACAGGTGCAATCGTGATACCTGATGGTTAATTAACGGCAACCAGTATTACCACTCCTCACAACCTTGATGATAGCTAATCAGCTCTAAATTAAGACTGTTCTCTAGCACCTTAAAGTTAGGATGGTGTTTATCCTCACGTCGAATGAATTTCAAAAAATTAACCAATCTGAGTAGATCCTGACTCCTGTAGTGAACCAGATGAACTCAGATCAATTAGAAATTTATCTCAATCACTCAATATCGCAGTGATTATTAATCAAAAAGGAAAAATGGTATGACAATCAAGAAGATTTTAACACTTGTAACGACTTGTCCGGCCTGTGGTGAACGTGCCTACGATGATGGTAGTTGCCAAGTCTGCGGTCATTCACATTAATTAGGAACGGGTGAAAAATGTCTTTATTCAAGAAAATGAGTGACAACCTAAAGTTCTGGACTTGTCATAAGTGCGGCAAAAAAACAGGCGTATCAGAAGGCTCGTCCTGCAACCGTTGCGGTAAGTGGATTTGTAATAGTCACAAAGCCGCTGGCGGTGTCTGTAAAGGTGGTTGCTAGTCTTAATTAGATCATGAGTAAGCAGGGCGATATCAGCGATGGTATCGCCCTTTTTTGTATCTGTAATAAGGGAACAATATGGAGAAGAGAGCCGTGTCAGTGCATTACCCTGATAAAGACAAAGACCGAAAGGTGGAAGTGGATTTTAGTCTTAATGGCGCAAAGAAAGGCTGTGCGATTGGACTGGTTATCGCTTCAAGAATTCCCCATCCGGCAGCCATACCCATTGGCTTGGTTGTTGGTGGGATCCTTGGTGGGGTGTTTGGTAGTTCCGATTGACAACATAAAAGTAGAGGATCAGTGCCTCTACTTTTTTAACCTTCGTAAGGTACAGGGCTGGGTTTTCCCTTATGGAATAGGCTGATTTGCCGTGTGTGTGCTTATTTCGTTGGGGATATTAAATATTACGTTTCACACACCAATCATTTCATCGTTAAATCTATAAACAGGTATTTCTACCTCAGCAGCTATTTCCGGTATGGGCAAAGTAAATCTGTCTTCCCATTTAAAAATTGATAGATAGCTATGTAGCTTAGCCATCGTATATTCAATACTCCGCTTATCCTTTTCTCCGCGATTTCCCGTTAGCTCTACAGCACATTTTTTAAGTGGATAGTCTTTGATAATCACATATTCTTTGTCAGGCAAGCTTTGATCCCACATTAACTGATTATTAAACATGGCTTTTTTAGTGAAAGGGTTTTTGGGGATATCCTTGATTTCTTGCTCTAGCGTTAATCCATAGCAGGCCGTGTCGCTATGGCTGTTTGAAAACTCTATTGTTACGGCGCAGGCCATCTCTTTTTTGGTGACAGCTATTGTGAATTTACTTTCCGGATCAGAGAGAATGTTTGCCTCGAAGTTGGATGCTTTTGCGATGCTCAGTTTGCAGGGGAGGTAGCCCATGTGATCATAGGGCTTAATGAGAAGATGTAGACTTGGCGTATTATCTTCATCCTGGTGGTTACCTGTGATAGCTATTAAGGTTGCACGAAATGGTTTATTGCGTGGCTGTGAAGATATCGGCACGCGGTTGATATTTTTTCTAAACCAAATTCTCGTTGGTTTTATTAAGTGCTGCTCTGGCTTTGGTGATAATGCTTGAAAAGCTGACAGTAAATATTCGTGGCAATTCGCTTCTGTTTTCTGATCGTCATTTAATAAGCAATTTAGTTCATTAATGAAGTGTTGGTTCACTTTGTACCAGGCATCGAAGGTTGTGCTTTTAATGGTGAGGGTGACTTGTACTGTTTGGTAGCTACTCGCCACTTTTTTAGCAATGTCTTGTTTCTCGTAAAGACTGTTGCCTTTGGGCAATGGAAGTCCGCTTTTTTGGTATTTCTCCGAGATGCTATTTGGGCTGACAGTGATATGGATATCGAAGCTGTTTTCAAGAGCTTTGATAGCACTTTTAATACGATTCTTCTTGAGAAAGGTTGAGTGTGATGAACGTGCTGGCATTCGAACATTAATATCAGCTTTGGTGAATGCATCGTTAAGTTTTTTGCTGATATCGTCAGGGCTAACACCGAGTAGATGTTTTAGGGTAATGATGAGCTGATGCTTTTGATTTGCACTTGTTAGAGCGCTTTTATGAATATGCAGATTAACTGTCTTTTCGATGTATTCCGTTTTTCTTCTTGGCATGTCAAATCAAACAATTTTGTACCTTTTATCACACTTTACCCTTTTTTCTGTCCTTATGTCTTCAAGGGTTTGCATTGTAGGACAGTGCTTGAGCCTTTGAGGTAAATATGGGCTTGAAGCTAAGGAATTGATAAAAATCAATAAATTATTGCTCACGATCCATTTAGATAGAGTTAGATATTGTGAGTAATACATTGATCGATTTTAACCAGAAGGTACTCAACGCCTTGCCTCGCCCTGGAAAGGGTGAGCAGGGTGTTGAGTATCGATGGAAGAAGAATCCCCGTCTGCGTGCTTTGGTTTCCAGTAGCTATATCCGTTGGGTTGTTCGCTTAAGCTGGAAAGGACAGCGTTACTATGAGTCCTTTGGTACTTACCCTGAAATGAAGTTTGCAGACTTCAATCAACAAGCCTACCAATTCATTGCCGATGTGCAGTCTGGAGCTTACCAGAAAGGCTCTCGTCTGACGGTGCAGCAGTTCTTTACTGAAGTCGCGTTGCCATACAGTCGCAAGCATCACCGTGATCATAAGACGTTTCTGTCTCGTTCTAAGCGTGTCATGAAAGTACTTGGAAAGAAGCGTGTTACTGATGTGACACGCCGTGATATCGAAGGTTTTCTGAATTCCTTGTCCGGACTAAGTAATGCGTCTGTGAACCGTTATCAAGCCTTTTTATCAAAACTTTTTTCGATGGCGGTCGAGCATGAGATCATAGAAAAGAACCCTGTTAAGGGGGTGAAGAAGCTGGTGGAAAACAACCTGAAAGATCGTGTGCTGTCGCCGAAAGAGTCAGAGAGCTTCTGTCGTCATGCTTGTGCGGAACCCAACTTTATTCATGCCAGCGCTCTCATGCTGAGCCTTCTGACTGGTATGCGTATTGGCAACGTGATCAGTTTGACTCGTTCTATGCTGGCTGACGACTTGTCATCCGCGTTGTTACCCATGACCAAGTCAGGGAAAGCGCAACGTATTTACTTTTCCGAGCCTGCGAAACGACTGATACGAAAGTGCCTCAAGGTGTCTTTCAATGATTGGGTGTTTCCGTCGTTCAAGAATAAAGGTGAGCACATTGCTTATCCGCGAGCCTGTATGGAACGTGTTCAGAAAGGTATGAAAGCGGACGGTTGTTTTGACGGGCCTTTCACCATTCATGATCTGCGTCGTACGCATGGAACCTCAATGTTGATTGCGACCAACGATATCCGTCTGGTTCAACAGAGCCTTGGTCATTCCAACGTGAGCGTGACTGAGCGTTACGCCTACTACCAGAACATCCATTTAGCTCAAGCCTCACAGCAGACCGTCGAGGCGATGTTACCCAATTTCCAATTTTCGTAAGGAGTTTGAAATGTCTAGAGTATTAACCATCGAAGAGTTCGCGGAAATGTATGGTCTTAATCCTGCCACGGTCAGAACCAACGTCACCCGCAATCCTGGTAGTCTGCCTCCCGTGATGCGTATAGGTCGCAGTGTTCGCTTCCTGCGTAGTGAGGTTGAATTATGGGAGCAGAAGATGATTAAGCGAGCGTGAGTAAGACTGGTTTAATTTGATGAAAGCCCAAGGGCATCCGCATGGACGCCCTTGGGCTTTCTTATATCCACTCGGCTTTAATCAAACAAATATGTACCTTTTGGTCTTTTTGCGTGCTTTGGAACACTAAGCTCCATCAGCAGTTCGCCTTATCCAAGGTCTCTAGCTACCTATGTTGACTGACATGCTCTGAAAATCCTTTTAGCCCTGAATCATTAAATTAGCTCTTGTCAGCTAGATGGATTCATTGAGTTGGCGTTCGAGGGAGCGGTGAGCTTTCTCACCGCTCTTTAACAAATTGTATATTTTTTAAGGA
>NZ_NOIF01000184.1 GCF_002265265.1 Photobacterium sanguinicancri | reverse complement strand
AGCTTTAATTCACGACTATATTTGGACATAAAAAAGACCCCCAATAATTGGTTGTCCAACTATTGGGGGTCATTTCAATTTGCGAGGCTTTTTTGTTTCGGGTGTTTATTGAGAAAGTTACTCTGTCGGGTCATCACCGATTAAAACATCAATAAAGACAGGTTCACCGTTACGTAACACTTTTACTTTCGCTGTGGTGCCTGGACGTAAATCCGTGACAATATCTTGAACATTGCGTTTACCGGTCACCGGTTTATCGTTGATCTCTAAGATGATGTCTTGTGCTTTAAAGCCTGCTCGCTGCGCAGGACCATTCGGATCCATCCCCATGACTATTACGCCATTGATCTGCTCTGCATCGTAAAGGCGTGCCATCACTGGGTTTATTTCACGGCCATCAATACCGATATAGCCACGAATAACGCGACCATCTGCAATGAGTTTCTCCATGATCTTATGAGTGAGCTCATAAGGGATGGCAAAGGAGATGCCATAGGTTTCAATATCGGTTGCTTGTTGAAATGAGGCGGTATTGATCCCCACTAACTCACCGCGCGTATTTACTAACGCGCCGCCGGAGTTACCGTTATTAATGGCAGCATCGGTTTGCAGGAAATCTTGGCGACCGTAGAAACTCATGCCTGAACGTCCCGTTGCCGAGATAATCCCATAAGTGGTCGTTTGGCCTAGGTTATAGGGGTTACCTATAGCCAGCACAACATCACCTACGGCAGGGTTGTATTCTGCATTGGTTGGAATAACAGGTAAGTTTTCAGCTTGGACCTTTAATACGGCTAAATCTGTACGGCGGTCTTTACCGATTAATTGGGCGGTAAATAGACGACCATCTTGAAGTGCGACAATAACCTGATCAGCTTCAGCAACCACATGGTAATTGGTAACAATATAACCTTTATCGCTCATGATAACGCCTGAGCCTAAGCCTTGGGTACTGAGCTTAAGTTGTGCTTCTGCGTTATAACGACGGTTATAAATATTGACTACAGCTGGTGAAGCCCGACGTACCGCATAGTTAAAAGAAAGCTGTGCCGCATTAACCGGTTTAGCCTCTGAAAGGCTTACAGAAGGGGTAAACATCTGCGTACGTAAGCTAGGGATGGCCACAAGCAAGGCGATGGCAGTGATAACCCCAAGGGCTATCGATCGTGTAATAAATGCCAGCATCAAGGCTCCCAGAACTTAACATATTGATAGTAATGGCAGTGAGAATAGCACTCTCAAGCCTTTACCAACAAGTATTGATGTACGTGAGCTTGAGTGCAAAACAATAAATAAAACCGCGAGTTGAAAAAAGCATAATCCCTTAAGGAATAACTTTTTAAAACACCGCGGTTTGACGATTGTTTTATTGCGTCTTTTTTTAGTTCTCGGTTAGCGGATCACAAGATAAAGCACAGCTTCATCGCGTTGGATTTCTAATGCCAGCACATTGGGTTGAGCTTCAAGTGCTTTACGCAGTTCACCGAGATTTTTTATTGGCGAGCGGTTTAGGCCAATAATGATATCGCCTTTTTCCAGTCCGTAGCGCGCAGCCATAGAGCGTTCTTCTAGGTTAGTGACTTTCACGCCCTTAACACCATCGCTGCTGGTGGTGTTAGCAAACTCAGCACCCGCTAACCCTTTGTGCAAGTTATCGGCTTTTACTTTGGTTTGCGCTGATTCGTGGAGAGTGACGTTAAACTCTTTTTTCTTGCCGTCACGCACGACGCCTAATTTCACTGTTTTACCCGCCCCTAAGGTGGCAATTTTTGCACGAAGTTCGCCAAAGGTGCGGATAGCTTTACCGTTGATCGAAGTAATAATATCGCCCGCTTTAAGCCCCGCTTCGTGTGCGGCAGAATCTGGCATGACTTGGCTAACGAAAGCACCGTGATTGGTTTCATAACCAAAGGCTTCAGCAAGCTCGTTGTTGAGTTCGCCACCTTGAACACCCAGTACGCCACGTTTCACTTCACCGAACTCTAGAATTTGCTCGCTGAGGTTTTTCACCATATTGGCAGGGATGGCAAAGCCGATACCGACGTTGCCGCCATTGGGGCCAAGAATCGCGGTGTTGATGCCAATTAACTCTCCGTTGAGATTGACCAAGGCGCCACCTGAGTTACCGCTGTTGATAGCGGCATCGGTTTGGATGAAGTTCTCAAAGTTTTCAATGTTAAGACCGCTACGACCGAGTGCTGAGATGATGCCAGAGGTCACCGTTTGGCCTAGTCCGAACGGGTTACCAATCGCGACCGCAAAATCGCCAACACGAAGGCCGTCAGAATCTGCGATTTTTATCTCTGTAAGGTTGTCTGCGGTCTCAAGTTTGAGTAGGGCAATGTCAGACATTTTATCGCTACCGATAAGTTCAGCGCTGACTTCACGACCATCAAATAACTGCACCATGATTTTATCGGCGCCATCGATAACGTGGTGATTCGTGACTATGTAGCCTTTTTGAGCATCAACGATCACACCAGAGCCTAAACCACGGAAGGGCTGCTCTTGAACTTGCTCGGCAGGAAAGTCTGGGCCAAAGAAAAAGCGGAATGATTCAGGTACACGCTGTCGCGAGACGTGCTTACCTTCGATTGCAATACTCACAACGGCAGGGGTCACTTGCTCAAGCATGGGCGCAAGGCTTGGAACCTGTTGATTATTTACAGAGAGAGGTAATGCCGCTGTTGCTGTAATAGGGGCAATAACTGAACTGATACCTAATGCTAATACACTGAAAGCAAGCAAAGGTTTTTTCATTATGAATACTCCGGTTTTACAAGTGTTTGTATGACTCACTATCCGGCGCGAAAGTTCAAAAAAATAGCACCTAAGGATAAATTACTGACGTATTTTATTACCTTGGTGCTAGTTATTTATTGTCTTTATTTTAGCTTGCTTTTGGGGCTTCGACGATTTCTTCAGGTTTGTCTTTTAGTAGCCCTGTCGCGCCATTGGCGTAGTCACGAGGTTGATCGGTGACATCATCGGTTGCATTGTTTTTCACTGATTCCAGTGTGCTAATACGATGTGCAAATGGATTATCTTGTGCGGGTAGGTTTGGCATAAGCTCAGTAGATGTCTTAGCCATATGCTCGTAAAGTTTGCTGTAGTCTTTTGCAATGTTATCAAGCAAGTCAGCACTGCGAGCAAAGTGATCAACTAGCTCTTGGCGGTACTGTTCCAATTCGTACTTTGATTTGTCGAGATCTTTTTGAAGCTCTTTTTGCTGTTTTAAGCTTTTATTGCCTAAACGGGCTGCGAATACCCCAACAATCGCACCTGCAGCAAAAATAAGCAGCGCATAAATCCAAGCCATGAAAAAACTCCTTGTGACTGAATTAAAAACTAGGTCAATGCCTGTGTATTAACTATACATGCACTCATTCGGGCATGATACTATTCGTTGTTAAAGATGGAATGCTTTTAGGTCTCAATACGGATGACACCACTCGAACAATACCAGCGTGACTTACAACGGGAAGACTTCTTTGCCGATGAGGCTCAGGCCAACGCGGTTGCCCACCTTGACGGTTTGTACCATCGCATGTTGGCCCCTAAACCCGAAGTGAAAACTTCGTTCTTCGAACGTTTATTTAAGCGTGATCACACCCCATCGTTCCAACCTGAACAAGGCCTGTATTTCTGGGGTGGTGTTGGGCGAGGGAAAACCTACCTCGTTGATACTTTCTTTGAATGTTTGCCCACGGAACGTAAAACCCGCATGCATTTCCATCGGTTTATGCATCGAGTTCATCATGAATTACAGCTGCTGGCTGGGCAGAGCGACCCCCTTGAAAAGGTAGCTGATACCTTTAAAAAAGAAACCGACATCATTTGCTTCGACGAGTTTTTTGTTTCAGATATCACCGATGCAATGTTGTTAGGTACCTTGTTTGAGGCCTTATTCGCCCGAGGAATCACGCTTGTCGCAACGTCCAATATTCCGCCGGATGACTTGTACCGAAATGGTTTACAGCGTGCGCGTTTTTTACCTGCCATCGCGTTAATTAATCAGCATTGCCAAGTGGTGAATGTAGACTCTGGAGTGGATTACCGTTTGCGGACATTAGAGCAGGCAGAAATCTATCATTATCCACTTGATGCCGTTGCTGAACGTAATCTTCGCCAATACTTTGAGCAACTATCTGTTGAACCTCGCCATCATAATAGCGCCATTAAAGTGAACAACCGTGAGGTAGTGACTGAGCAAGAGGCCGACGGTATTGTCCATTTTTCCTTTTCCACCCTATGCCAATCAGCGCGTAGCCAAAATGATTATATGGAATTGGCTCAGGTCTACCATACCGTCTTGTTGTCTAATGTATTGGTGATGAAAGAAGACGACAATGATTCAGCTCGACGCTTTATTGCGATGGTGGATGAGTTTTACGAACGTAATGTGAAATTAATCATGTCAGGCCAAGTTGAAATGGAGCGCCTGTATGTCGGGGAGCGGCTTCAATTCGAATTTAAGCGCTGTTGCTCTCGGCTGATTGAAATGCAAAGCCACGACTATTTAGCGAAACCACATCAACTGTAGTGGTATTTAATCATTAGAGAACGAATGATTGTTTGTTTAGTTACTGGGTGACGTCGTTTTAGTTGTTCTGATGACAGTGTGATTTTAAGTTTTCAGCCGAAGGGGCGAATAGGTTGGCTTTGCTAACAAGGTTTTGTTCATAAATCAGTGGGTTCATCGGGGTTTATAGAGATGAAGGTAGCCATTCCCGCTATTTGTTGAATAAAAGCCGTATGTTGCCTTGGCTGCCTATCTTCCCTCTAGTATCAGGAAAGGGGCAATACAGTTCTAAATTCCCTCAGTAAAGTCCTTAAATTCCACCTTTCCGTGAGTTTTTTTCATTAGGAACAAAAAATATCAGTTTTTTTTGAAAAAAAGGTGATTTTTTCTCCACCCTTCCCTATAATCTTGCGACCCACCGTACCTGTACGGCTTTTGCCGTGAGTGCCAACCACTCGAAGGGGTGATGACTGGGCTCTATACAGTTGGGAGCATTACTGCTCTTATAGTGAATCAATTTTAATATCGGGTAATAATTAGCATGAAAACTTTCGTTGCTAAACCAGAAACTGTAAAACGTGACTGGTATGTTGTTGACGCTGAAGGTAAAACTCTTGGCCGTCTAGCAACTGAAATCGCATCTCGTCTACGTGGTAAGCATAAGCCGGAGTACACTCCGCACGTTGACACTGGTGACTACATTGTAGTTATCAACGCTGAAAAAGTTGCTGTAACTGGCGCTAAGAAGACTGACAAAATGTACTACCGCCACACTGGCTTTATTGGTGGTCTTAAGTCAATCAGCTTTGAAAAGCTTATCGATAAAAAACCAGAAATGGTTATCGAAACTGCTGTTAAAGGCATGCTTCCTAAGGGTCCTCTAGGCCGTGCAATGTACCGTAAACTTAAAGTTTACGCGGGTACTGAGCACAACCATGCTGCACAGCAGCCTAAAGTACTAGACATCTAATTGGGGATTATGACAATGGCAGAGAATCAATACTACGGCACTGGCCGTCGCAAAAGCTCAGCTGCTCGCGTTTTTATCAAACCGGGTACTGGCAACATCGTAATCAACAAGCGTAGCATCGAAGTTTACTTCGGTCGTGAAACTGCTCGTATGGTTGTTCGTCAACCACTTGAGCTAGTTGAAATGCTAGACAAGCTTGACCTATACATCACTGTTAAAGGTGGTGGTATTACTGGTCAATCTGGTGCTATCCGTCACGGTATCACTCGCGCTCTTATGGAGTACGATGAGACTCTACGTCCAACTCTACGCGCTGCGGGTTACGTTACTCGTGATGCACGTTGTGTTGAACGTAAGAAAGTTGGTCTACGTAAAGCACGTCGTCGTCCACAGTTCTCTAAGCGTTAATATTACGCGCCAGAATTTATTTCTGGTTACTGTGTACACGAAAAAGCTCAACCTTCGGGTTGGGCTTTTTTTTATCCAAAATTTCACACTTCTTACCTATAAAATCCTCATTTAGCAGCCTGTTTCCTAGAATTTAATACAAAAAGAACATACCTCTCACATTTGTTGCAAAAAAGTAGCTTTATCTTGTCAAAAAGTAGGGTTTTCTTTATCATTTCCGCTGAATAACAACAGTAAAAATTTAATAATTTGGTTTCTCTGTTGTGTCATTTTTGTTAAAAGTTAGCCGTAAGCTCCAGGGACGCATAAGGAAATAATAATAAATCCAGAGCGGGAGTACATGGGAGAATGTTGGATGAGCAATGCGCCAGTAAGTAACGGCCGCCGCCGCTTCCTAACTGCGACGACTTCGGTTGTTGGAGGCTTGGGTGCAGTCGCTGTTGCCGTGCCTTTTATCAAATCTTGGAACCCGAGTGCGCGAGCAAAAGCCGCCGGTGCGCCAGTTGAAGTTGATATCAGTAAGTTAGAAGATGGCCAAATGGTTCGTGTCGAGTGGCGAGGCAAGCCTGTTTGGGTTGTGCGTCGTAGCGAGGCTATTTTAGAAGAATTGAGTGGTCATGATGGCCAGTTACGTGATCCTTCATCAGAGGAACCGCAACAACCAGAATACGCTCAGAATAAATATCGTTCAGTTAAGCCTGAAATCTTTTTAGCCGTAGGTATCTGTACCCACCTTGGCTGTTCCCCTACTTATCTACCCGATAGCTTTAGCGAGCAAGTGAGTGGTGTCTCGGCTGGTTTCTTCTGCCCGTGTCACGGTTCTAAGTTCGATATGGCTGGGCGTGTATTTTCAGGGGTGCCAGCACCGCTTAACCTTGTGGTACCACCGCATCAGTTCTTGGACGATCACACTATTATTGTCGGTGTCGATGGGGAGGCTGTCTAATGAGTGGTTTGCTCGACTGGGTCGAAAAACGATTACCTGTGATGGATGCTTACAAAAAGCACCTGTCTGAATACCCAATGCCAAAAAATTTCAACTTTTGGTATATCTTTGGGTCGTTAGCCATGCTGGTTTTGGTAAACCAACTTGTTACCGGTATTTGGCTGACCATGAATTACGTTCCATCGGGTGATGGGGCGTTTGCGTCTGTTGAATATATTATGCGTGACGTCGAGTACGGTTGGTTACTGCGCTATATGCATTCAACAGGGGCGTCTGCATTTTTCATTGTGATTTACCTGCATATGTTCCGCGGCTTAATTTATGGTTCTTACCAGAAGCCTCGCGAACTACTGTGGCTATTTGGTATGTTGATTTTCTTAGTGTTAATGGCTGAAGCCTTCATGGGCTACCTATTACCGTGGGGACAAATGTCATACTGGGGCGCACAGGTTATCATTTCGCTGTTTGGGGCTATCCCTGTTATTGGTGATGATTTAACACTGTGGATCCGTGGTGATTATGTTATTTCTGGAGCGACGCTCAACCGCTTCTTTGCATTGCATGTCATTGCGCTACCTATTGTGTTGTTACTGCTGATTGTCTTGCACGTATTAGCATTGCACGAAGTGGGTTCCAATAACCCAGATGGCATTGAAACTAAATTGCCAAAAGGCAGCAAAGGCGACGGGTACAAAACGCAGTTCCCATTCCACAAACAATACAGTGGTAAGTACGACGTTATTGATTCCATCCCGTTCCATCCATACGGTACGGTGAAAGATCTTGTCGGGGTTGCAGTGTTTGCATTCTTCTTTAGTTATGTGCTGTTCTTTAACCCTGAAATGGGTGGGTATTTCCTTGAGCCGCCTAACTTCGAAGCCGCTAACCCGTTGAAAACACCAGAACATATCGCGCCAGTTTGGTATTTCACACCTTTCTATGCCATTTTGCGTGCAGTACCAGATAAGTTAATGGGCGTCATTGCGATGGGGGCTTCGATTGTAATGCTGTTCCTACTGCCATGGTTTGATCGCTGTAAAGTACGTTCATACCGTTACCGTAGCAAAATTCATCTAGCGAACATTATTCAGTTTACTATCTGTTTTGTGGCATTGGGTATTCTTGGTGCATTGCCTGCAACGGCAACTTATACATTAATGGCTCAGATATTTAGTTTAGGCTACTTCATGTTCTTCATTTTGCTGTTTGTTTACAGTAAGAATGAAGCAACTAAACCGCTACCAGAGAGGGTGACATTCAAATGAAAAAATTGATTGTGATGCTGCTAACTCTGTTACCAGCCATGGCGATGGCAGCGGGTGGTAATGTCCATCTTGATGCGGCGAATAATGATTTATCTGATAATGCGTCGTTACAGCGTGGTGCTAAAACGTTCATGAACTACTGCTTTGGTTGTCATGCTACGCAGTACCAACGCTATGAGCGTGTTGCAACAGATTTAGATATTCCACTCGATATTATGCGTGAAAACATGATCTTTGATCGTGACGCTAAGATCGGTGATTTGATGGTTAATGCGATTCCGACGGAATACGCGGCCAATTCTTTCGGTGCTCCGGCACCGGATCTAACCTTGGTAGCACGTGTTCGTGGTACTGATTGGATCTACACTTACTTACGTTCATTCTATGCAGATCCTAGTCGTCCGTTTGGGGTGAATAATGTGGTTTTCCCAAGTGTGGGTATGCCCCATGTTTTGGAAGAACTACAAGGTGTACCAAGCAAGGTATATGAAACACGCCTTGTTGACGGTGAAGAAGTACAAGAATACGTAGGCATTAAGTCAGACGGTACCGGTGAATTGAACACCGAAGAATATGACGAAGTGGTACGTGATTTGGTGAACTTCTTAGAGTATGCCGGTGAGCCAATGAAGCTTGAACGCCAGAACCTTGGCCTTTGGGTGATGGGCTTTATCGTAATATTCTTTGTACTTACGCTGCTATTGAAGAAAGAGTATTGGCGTGATGTCCACTGATCAGGTAATCTAATGGGTTAAGAATCTCGCAATGGGGGCACTTCGCCTCCATTGTTTTTTGTGTCTTGATTATACTGGAGGGGTTGATGGCTGTAGCTGCCAATAAACGCTCTGTGATGACTCTGTATTCTGATGCTTCGGATATCTACAGCCATCAGGTGCGTATCGTACTAGCAGAAAAGGGTGTGAGTGTTGAGATCGAGCTGGTTGATCCAACTAACCTGCCAGAAGATTTGCTAGATTTGAACCCGTACAACTCTGTACCAACCTTGGTTGATCGTGAGTTGGCGTTGTACCAAGCGGGCATCATTATGGAGTACTTGGATGAGCGTTTCCCTCACCCACCTCTAATGCCTGTTTACCCTGTTGCTCGTGGTAATAGCCGTCTAATGATGTACCGCATTGAGCGTAACTGGTACACATTAGCGGAGAAAGTAGCAAAAGGCACAGCAGATGAAGCTGATAAAGCTCGTAAACAACTACGTGAAGAGTTACTTGCTCTTGCGCCAGTGTTTGCTGAGTTCTCATACTTCATGAGCGATGAGTTCAGCCTAGTTGATTGCTACCTAGCACCACTGCTATGGCGTTTACCTGAAATGGGTATTGAGCTAAGCGGCGCTGGTTCGAAAGAAGTAAAAGCTTACATGACTCGCGTATTTGAACGTGATTCATTCCTTGCATCACTGACTGAAGCAGAACGCGAAATGCGTTTGGCTGGTCAGTAATGGATATGGAAAACATGACGCCGCGTCGGCCTTATTTGGCGCGTGCGTTTTATGATTGGTTAGTCGATAACGATTTGACACCTCACTTGGTGGTTGATGCAACTTTGCCGGGTGTAAAGGTGCCAATGGAATTCGTGACTGACGGTCAGATTGTATTGAATATCGCTCCGCGTGCGGTAGGCAACCTAGAGTTGGGTAACGAGGCTGTTAGCTTCAATGCGCGCTTTAGTGGCCGTCCTCATACGGTGATTGTACCGTTTTACGCTGCTATTGCGATTTATGCGCGTGAGAATGGTGCTGGTACTATGTTTGAACCAGAAGCTGCTTATGAACTTGATGAGCAAGCAATGGAACAAGGCAATGATGCTGACTTTGAAGGCATTATTGAGGCACCAGAAGAGAATGTTTCACCATTGGTAACTGTGGCTGAAACGAGCGATGAAACACCTGATGATGAGCCGCCACGTCCTCGTGGTCGCCCAAGTTTGCGTGTCGTGAAATAACATATTTCACCAATGCATATTAAAAAACGCAGCCAATGGCTGTAATGCCGTTCACTTAAGGTGAGCGGCTTTCTTATTTTTGGCATATCGTTGAGGTCTTGGTTTTACCGTTCTTGGGA
>NZ_NOIF01000183.1 GCF_002265265.1 Photobacterium sanguinicancri | reverse complement strand
GATTTATTTCGGTCATTCAAAAAATGATATAAATCAGGGTTTATCCTGCCGTGCTCTGCCACTATGCCAGCTCATATTGTTGTAAAGACAGTCTCTATGTCGTTAAAGGAGAACGCGATGACTCAGAGTTTTTCGCTGAATACGTACCTTGAACAATTAGCACAATTGGTCAATATAGATTGTGGTAGTCACACCCCTGAGGGGATTGCGAAAGTAGCAGATGTGCTTACCCCTATGTTTGAAGCTATTGGTTTTACCGTTACTCGTCATCAACCCCACCCAGAGTCTGGGCCATGTTTGGCTATTACCAATAAACCCGACGCAGAGCATTATGATGTGATGCTAAGTGGCCATATGGACACGGTATTTCCAGTCGGTACTGTTGCTGAGCGCCCGATGACTTTTGATCAAGAAAAAGTCTATGGCCCCGGCGCGACAGATATGAAGTCAGGCATTCTGAGCGCACTTTATGCATTACAAGCGCTAACTGACGATGAACGTTCCCGCCTTGCAATTGTAGTTGTCTTAAACTGCGATGAAGAAATTGGTTCTATCTATTCGCGTGAGTGGCTTGAAGGTTTTGCACGTAAGAGCCGCCAAGTGCTTGTTTGTGAGGCATCGCGCCCGACAGGTAACTTGATCCGTTCGCGTAAGGGTAATGCTAAGTACGAAATTGAATTCCACGGTGTCGCTTCCCATGCTGGTTCTGCATTGGCTGAAGGCGTGAATGCAATTTATGAACTTAGCCATTGGTCATTAGCGATTAAAGGCATGGTTAACCTTGAAACGGGCACCACGATGAATGTGGGTGTCATTGAAGGTGGTATGGCTGTCAATGTCGTGCCAGATTACGCAAAAGCGACGGTTGACCTGCGTTTCTGGAACACTGATGAAGCAGAGGCGATCCACGAGAAGCTATTGGCCATGGCTGAAACGCCGTTTGAAGCTGGAGCGAGTGTGACGGTTAATCGCGTTACCTTTAAACCATCTATGCAGCCTTCAGATGACACAGAAACCCTGATCAAGCTTGTAAGTGAAGAAGCAGAGAAACTGAACATTGTTTATGGGTGGGAAGATGCGGGCGGTGGTTCTGATGGTAACTTCACCGCAGCGCTTGGCACGCCAACACTTGATGGTTTTGGCCCTATGGGCGCAGGTTTTCACAGTGATAAAGAATACCTATTGATTGATTCAATTGCACCGCGTATTACGCTATTGGCGAATACATTACGCCGTTTGTAGATTTACTCAACCAGATTTACTCACCTACAGCTAAAAGCCAAAACTGAAAAGTTTTGGCTTTTTTATTGTTTGCAGCTTGACCTTAGACTTAGCTCCAAGGTTTATATTTATTGCCAGAACAGTCATTCATACCGTCAGCATTGTTTATTACGGTATGAAAGCATTAAGGAGATGCGCTATGTGTGCTCAATGCAACAGTAAAAAAACTCATATTCACACAACGAAAGCAACGGCGGGTAATGCAACCACAGTGAAAGTTGAAAGTGCCGCCGTAACGGGTTGTTGTGCGACAACAACGGACAGCTTTGCAAGTTGTTGCGGTTCTTCTGATTCAACTGATGGCGATGATGGTGGCGATGTAGCCTCCTCAGGCTCCATAACTTCTCTATCTTCGGCAGGTAAATCGATGGCTAAATTTAAAGTGTTCACCGCAGTTGAACATGCGGACTCGTCCTCAGCGTTAAATGCACATTCTCGTTCAACAGAACAACATAGCCATACGACTGAATTGTCACAGAATCATAAGACAGAAACGCAACAAAACAGTGACGCCTCTGGTTGCTGTAGTGCTGGGCAATGTTCAGCGAATGAAAGTGTGCTGAATGATGAAAGCTTTGAGGCTGGAACCGCTAAGGAGTCAGGGCACACTCAGCGTTGGAATATTTTAGGGATGGATTGCCCAAGCTGTGCCGCTAAACTTGAAAAAGCGGTTACAAGTCTTGCTGGTGTCGAGCAAGCCAAAGTGATGTTTGCCACTGAAAAGCTAGTGGTAAGCAGCGCGTCTCCAATGGCGGATAAAATTGAAGCCAAAGCCAAAGAAGTCGGTTTTCGCTTAGTCGGTTCTAAATCCTCGGGCAAAGAGGATCAGCCTAGTTTTATTCAGCAACATTTCCCTGTGATTGCGATTGCATTAATGATGGCCGCTTCATTTGCGATCGATAGTCAGTCTGAATTTTATGGCTTGATTGCTTTTTCTATTACCACAATGTTGGGATTAATCCCGATCCTGAAAAAGGCGATTAGCTTAGCGAAAACAGGTTCTCCATTCTCTATCGAAACCTTGATGTCTATTGCGGCACTCGGTGCGCTTTATTTGGGCGAAACCGCTGAAGCTGCAATGGTGTTATTACTCTTCTTATTAGGTGAACAGCTTGAAGGCTATGCTGCTTCTCGTGCCCGAAGCGGTGTGAAAGCGCTAATGGATCTTGTGCCTGAAGAAGCGACGATTGTAAAACCTAACGGTGAGCGTTCGAAAGTTGCAGTGGATAGCCTAAAGAAAGGTGATGTAATTGAAGTAGCGCCAGGTGCACGTTTACCTGCTGATGGTATTGTGCTGGATATAGCGGCCAGTTTTGATGAAAGTGCATTAACGGGTGAGTCTGTTCCTGTCGAGCGCCTACCGGGTGATAAAGTCATGGCGGGTTCATTGGTTGCAGATAAGGTTGTTCAAATAACCATTGAATCAGAACAAGGTGACAATGCTATCGATCGTATTCTTCATTTGATTGAAGATGCAGAATCTCGTAAAGCACCGTTAGAGCGTTTTCTTGATAAGTTTAGCCGTTGGTATACACCAGCAATGATAATACTTGCGGCCTTGGTGATTGTTATTCCACCTATGTTATTTGGTCAGTCATGGGATGAGTGGTTATATAAAGGCTTAACCTTACTGCTTATTGCTTGTCCGTGTGCTCTGGTTATTTCAACGCCTGCTGCTATAACTTCGGGCTTAGCCGCTGCAGCTAAACGAGGTGCATTAATCAAGGGTGGTGCAGCGCTTGAACAGCTTGGACATATTAAAACGGTCGCGTTTGATAAAACCGGTACATTAACCGAAGGTAAGCCAGTGATGACAGATTTGGTGAGCTGGGAAGGTGATGAAACAAGATTATTACGCCAAGCTGCAGCTATCGAAGCTGGCTCGCTTCATCCACTCGCAATGGCGGTAATCAAAGCCGCTGAGCAAAAGGGCATTGCTATTCCTGAAGCGAAACACCGTGAAGCATTGGTGGGCAAGGGGATTCAAGGTGAGGTTGATGGTGAGATGCTTTTGCTGTGCGCAGCCGATCGCTTACCTGAATCAGTGCTACTGACCGTAGAGCAGCAGCAAACCGTTGATAATCTAGAAAACCAAGGTAAAACGCTGGTCGTTGCGATGAGAGGTAGCCTTCCTGTTGGTGTTATCGCATGGCGTGATAATTTGCGCGATGATGCTGCTAAAGCAATTATTGCTCTTAAAGAAATCGGTGTTGGTGCAGTCATGTTAACGGGTGATAACCGTCGTGCAGCAAGTGCCATTGCTGCTGATATTGGTATCGACTTCCGTGCTGGCTTGTTACCTGCAGATAAAGTGTCTGCGGTACGTGAGATGAACGACATACATAATGTTGCCATGGTGGGTGATGGCATTAATGATGCACCAGCAATGAAAACGGCTTCTATTGGTATTGCGATGGGCGGTGGTACCGACGTGGCGTTAGAAACTGCAGATGCAGCGTTAACACATAACCGCGTATCTGAACTGCCGAACATGATCATGCTTTCACGTGCAACCTTAGCGAATATTCGCCAAAATATCGTGTTAGCCTTAGGGTTGAAAGGTGTTTTCTTGGTAACGACCTTGCTGGGTATGACAGGTTTATGGGTGGCTGTTTTAGCGGACAGTGGCGCGACAGCACTCGTGACATTAAATGCTTTAAGGTTACTTCGTTTTAATCCGGATAAATAAACCCACTAACAATCGATATTTGTTGGTTAAATTATCAGCGTTATTGGCGATTGATTGACTAAAATAAACCGCAGATTACAGAAATGTAACTGCGGTTTTTTTGTGATCTTTGCCATCCGCAAACGATTTTAGGTGATCTTCGTCACTTTATTGTGAGAAATGAAAACGAAGCGATTTCACTTAACGTGACTGTTATCACTAAAAAGTGTGATTTGATGGGCTATCGTAAGAACATGCTTTTGAGAGTGAAACTCGCTGAGTATGACTCTTAACGTACCCTATGATTAAAGTGCTCTGGTTACCTTACCTAGAGCGCAATAACGATGAAAAAGGATATCAATATGTCTGACAATAATGTTTTCCATTTAGGTGTTAACAAAGCGGATCTTAACGGTGCTGAATTAGCGATCATTCCTGGTGATCCTGCTCGCGTAGAAAAGATTGCAAACCTAATGGATAACCCTGAGTTTCTAGCAAGCTCTCGTGAGTACACTGTATTTCGCGCGAAACTTGATGGCAAATCAGTCGTAGTTTGTTCGACAGGTATTGGTGGTCCATCTACATCGATTGCTGTTGAAGAGCTAGCGCAACTTGGTGTGCGTACTTTCTTACGTGTTGGTACAACAGGCGCTATCCAGCCACACATCAACCCTGGTGACATGATTGTTACGACTGGTTCAGTTCGTCTTGATGGTGCTAGCCTTCACTTTGCACCTATGGAATTCCCAGCAGTTGCAGACTTTAATGTTGCAACAGCAATGAAAGCCGCATGTGATGCAGACAATGCAACAGTACACACTGGTGTTACAGCTTCTAGCGACACCTTCTACCCAGGCCAAGAGCGCTACGATACATTCACAGGCCGTGTTGTTCGTCGTTTCCAAGGCTCTATGGATGAGTGGCAGCAAATGGGCGTGCTTAACTTTGAAATGGAATCTGCAACATTATTAACTATGTGTGCAAGTTCTGGTTTACGTGCTGGTTGTGTTGCGGGTGTTATCATCAACCGTACGCAAAAAGAGATTCCAGATCACGCAACATTGAAAGCGACAGAGACTCGCTCAATCAAAGTTGTTGTTGATGCTGCACGTCGCATGCTTGCTGAATAATATCTGCAAAATGTAGTTTTAGTTTCTACATGTTTAAAACCACCTTCGGGTGGTTTTTTTATGGCTGGGATTCGGCAGTAGATACAGTATTGACTGAATGAGTGGCAAGATGTTGGTATTTCTAGATACGTTAGAGAGCACAGTGTAAAGGTGCATATTTATCTATAAAATTACGTTTTTTACACTTGGTAACATTTGCTAGTGGCCGTTAATTGCTCTTTATATTTACTTAAATCAAAAAAGTTGAATGTTTTTCTCTTTTTGCCGCATTTTTCAACGTTTATTGGATTGATCTTGCCGTGATCATCCATTAGAATTCGCCGCGCATTACAGATGCACACATTTTTTAATATTTATTACTTTTTTTGAACTACTCCTGTAGGGGAACTCAATGTCTACAAAACTAGCTAACCCAGCGCCTTTAGGTTTGATGGGCTTTGGTATGACTACCATCCTTTTAAACATCCACAACGCGGGTTTCTTCCCTATTGATTCAATGATCCTAGCAATGGGTATCTTCTACGGCGGTCTTGGTCAAGTGCTAGTAGGCATGATGTGTTTCAAACGTGGTGATACGTTTGGTACAACAGCATTCACTTCTTACGGTCTATTTTGGTTAACGCTTGTTGGTATTCTAGTTATGCCAAAAATGGGTCTAGCTGCAAGCCCTGCACCTTTCATGGGGTGGTACCTACTACTATGGGGCATTTTCACTGGCTTCATGTTTATCGGTTCACTATGCTACCCACGTGCTAAGCAATTTGTATTTGGTTCATTAACAGTATTGTTCTTCCTTCTTGCAGCTCGTGATTTCACAGGTAGCGCACTGATCGGCACAATCGCTGGTTTTGAAGGTATTATCTGTGGTGCAAGTGCAATTTACTTTGCAATGGCACAAGTACTAAATAATGAGTACGGCCGCACAATCCTTCCAGTCGGTGAGAAAAAAGCAGTTAAAGCGACACCGCTAAAAGCTGCAGCTTAATCCCACCTGATTGACGAAAAAACCTCGCTTAGGCGAGGTTTTTTTGATCGTCTAGAATAGTAGTGTTTCGGCATCGTTATTCTAGACTATAAGGAAATCAGCATGGCACAGCGATATGCAGCGATTATGGGCGCACTCATAGCAGATGCTGCGAGCATGGGTACCCATTGGATTTATTCCCCCGAGCGAGTGAAATCGCTTTTATCTCTTCCTAATTTTCCTTTTATTGAGCCTAACCCTGAACACTACCAAGGGGTTGATAGCTACTATGCGCACGATAGACTCGTTGCGGGTCAATCGACTATTTACGGTGAATGGTTAGCATTATATGTCCGCTTATTAAGTAACCCTGCAATTAGTACTCATCAGATCCAGCAGCACATTTTAGAATGCTTTGGTCCGGGGGGAGAATTCATTGGTTATGTGGATAGCCCGACTAAAGCGTTAGTCTTATCTCTATCATCGCAAGACCCTGACGATTGGCCTGAAGACTCAGGCAGTGACGATGATCAAAACCCCGCCTTGTGTGCGATCCCTGCTTTAGTCGCCTTAAAATACCCATCAGAAAAGCTGGAACAAGAAATCGACAGGATTGTGGGTATCACTCATCAAGATGATGTGGCTATTAGGTGTGCAAAAGCCTTTGCTTGTGCCTTGAATGAAGCACTTCGTTCTCGTCGTATTGATCCTGTTTTGAATATACTTAAGATTAAATCGCCGGAAGCAATAAAAGAAAAAATCGAGCAGGTGAGGGTACTGAATGATGATGTTAACGACTTAAATCATGTACTCACGATAGTTAATCAAGCCTGCCATTTAGGCGATAGCTTACCGTTGGCGGCATGGGTACTAAAAAACAGTAATAGCTACACAGAAGCGGTGCTTAACAATATTAAAGCTTCAGGTGATAGTTGTGGTCGGGCAATGATGGTAGGGGCAATTGCAGGAGCTTGTTATGGCTTTGGTGATGAGAAAGGAATACCTATCTCATGGCTAACTACGCTACAAAATGGTGAGGCCATCGCGGAAGATATCGAAGCCTTATTAGCGGCGTCTGGCAAGCTTGCGTAGTTGAAGTTGGGGTGGAAGCGTCATACAGGTTGAGGTAATAAAAAAGGCTACCGAATCTTAGATTCTGTAGCCTTTCATTTTTAAAAATCATAGCCTTAGAGGTTATGATTAATAATTAATAGGTGACCTATTAACAGATAACCTTGATTGCTAGACCACCCTGAGATGTCTCACGGTATTTAGCATTCATGTCTTTACCTGTTTCCAGCATAGTCTCGATAACTTTATCAAGAGATACGCGAGGAGCAGATGAGCGACGAAGCGCCATGCGTGTTGCATTAATTGCTTTAACAGCAGCAATACCATTACGCTCGATACAAGGAACTTGTACTTGGCCAGCAACTGGGTCACATGTTAGACCTAGGTTATGTTCCATTGCGATTTCAGCCGCCATACATACTTGCTCTGGGCTACCACCCATAAGCTCAGCAAGGCCTGCTGCTGCCATAGAACAAGCAACACCAACTTCACCCTGACAGCCAACTTCAGCACCAGAGATAGAAGCGTTACGCTTGTACAGACCACCGATAGCGCCAGATGCCGCGAAGTAACGCGTGTAATCTTTAGGGCCAACAGATTGAATGAACTTATCGTAGTAAGCCAATACGGCAGGGATGATGCCACAAGCGCCGTTTGTTGGTGCTGTAACAACACGGCCACCGGCTGCGTTTTCTTCGTTAACAGCGAAAGCGTACATGTTAACCCAGTCAACAACTGTCATAGGGTCATTGCTTAGCTTTTCGTTCGTCATTAGTTGCTGACGAAGTGCTGCTGCACGACGAGGAACACGTAGTGGACCAGGCAGGATACCTTCTTCGTTCATACCGCGTTCCATACATTCACGCATGGTTTTCCAGATATTTGCGAAGTAAGTGCTGATCTCGTCTTCTGCGTTCATTGCGCGTTCGTTCGCCATTACTAGCGAGCTGATAGATAGACCGTGCTCATTACATTGCTCTAAAAGCTCATCGGCTTTAGTGAACATGTAAGGTACTTTAACGGTTGATTCTGATTCTTTGCCGAAGTGTTCTTCATCAACAATGAAACCACCACCGATAGAGTAGTATGTTTTGGTATACGCAACTTCTTCATTAACAAAGGCAGTAATCGACATGCCATTTTCATGAAGAGGAAGGTTAGTAGTGTGGAAGTTCATGCCACCGTCACGAGGGAAGTCGACAGTGTGGCAGTGCATACCTACAGGAAGGCGCTCTGTTTCTTCAACACGAGAAATAAAACCAGGAATGCTATCAATATCAACATGCTCAGGACTGTTGCCAGCTAGACCCATGATGATAGCGATATCTGTGTGGTGACCTTTACCGGTAAGAGAAAGAGAACCATAAACGTCAACGGTAATTTTGGTTACATCACGTAATTTGCCCATTGAGCGCAAGTCATCGATGAACTCTTTGCCTGCTTTCATTGGACCGACAGTGTGTGAACTGGAAGGACCCACACCGATTTTGTAGATATCAAAAACACTGATCATGTTCATTACCTCAGCCTGTTTTAAAGTACTCTGCTTTAAATTCGGACTGTATCGTTTTATTTGTCTCGCCCCTTCCTTGGCGAGATGTAGAAAAACAAAAGAGCAGTAGATGATTCATCCCTGCTCTTTTGAGTACTCTATTTTACGCGATTTCTCTGTGAAGACCATGCGTTGTAGCACATTTTCTTATCGTAAATCTGCGTTAGCAGCAAATAACACTCTAAGAGTGTCATTTAACCTTATAGTGCGCCGTAGATTACAGAAGTAATCGCTGCAACACCACATAGTGCTGTGAAAATACGTACAGGCGCTGAAGTTTTGTACTTAGCCATTGCTGGTACTTTGTACATTGCGATAACAGGCATAAGGAACAAGATACCTGCAATCATCGGTGCACCCATAGTTTCAATCATACCCAAGATGCTTGGGTTAACAATCGCGACAATCCACGTAGTGATAACGATGAAACCTAGAGAGATTTTCTCAGCTTTCTTAACAGATGTTTTCTCTGATTTAACTAGACCAACAAGACCTTCGTGTGCACCAAGGAAGTGACCGAAGTAGCTTGATGTGATTGCAGCGAATGCAACTAGTGGACCTAGAAGAGAAATCAATGGTGATTCATGAACGTTAGCTAGGTAAGAAAGAACACTGATGTTCTCTGCTTGTGCCATTGCTAGTTGTTCAGGAGACATTGAAAGTACTACAGAGAATACGAAGAACATTACAAAGCCCATTAGCATCATCGCTGCACCACCAGTGATCATGTCAGTTTTTTGAACTGCATTGTCACCGTATACACGACGTTGTTCTTTAGTGAACTGGCTAATGATTGGGCTGTGGTTAAAAGAGAAAACAATGATTGGGATTGCTAACCAGATAACTGTTGGCATTGAGCTCCAGTCTGGTGCAACTTCAACCATAGAAGTGTTCCAGCCAGGAATCAGGTAAATAGAAAGTGCTAGTAGGATGAATACTAGTGGGTAAACCATTGCTGATGTCGCTTTAAGCATTAGTTCTTTACCGAACACAACACCTGCTGTCATCAGAGCGATAAGTACGCCAGACAGTAATGCGCGTGGAATTGATTCCATACCCATTTGGTTTACAAGGAATGAATCAACAGTATTAGTAATACCTACACCGTAGATAAGTACAATTGGGTAAATGGCAAAGAAGTAGGCAAACGTAATAATTTTTGCGCCAGATTTACCGAAATGTTCTTCAACAGTATCAGTGATGTCTGCTTCTGGATTTTTAGAAGACAGAACGAAACGAGCTAGACCTTTGTGAGCAAACCAAGTCATTGGTGCTGCGATCAAAGCCAAAATAACGAGAGGCCAGAAGCCACCAGCGCCTGCTTTGATTGGAAGGAAAAGTACACCGGCACCAACAGCGGTACCAAATAGTGATAGAGCCCAAGTGAAATCTTTGTAGGTCCACTTTGTTTTTGGAGCAGTTGCTGATGCGGAACTTGTAGTAGTTTGCATAGTATAAATCCAATTTTCGGAACGGGAACGTTAGGAACGAGGCGCATTCTGAGGATTTATAAAAGTAAAACTTTGATTAAGATCTCGTTATTGGATGTATATATTTTGCAAT
>NZ_NOIF01000182.1 GCF_002265265.1 Photobacterium sanguinicancri | reverse complement strand
ATCCAATTTCACTCACCTAACAGTAAAAAATTTCAGATATTAACTAAAAGTAAGTAGAACCACTTCAATATCTATCATGCATAGCAATAACCGAATGGTAAGCGTCTTTCAAGCTAGTTGTCACTACTTGACTAATTATCAAGCAACTTCTTTCTCTGGGTTTAGGTGACCCCCTCCGATTGGTTCGCAGTTACGTATTTTCCCTGACCAACGCTCTGGCTTGACGATGTGCCATCAACACCTTCGCTCTTTTCTTTAAGATCTCTGTATCTTGTCCACTATGTCGCTCAGAAGGTGTTACATAATTCAGGCGACTATGTTTATGCTCGGTGTTGTACCAGACAACAAAGCTTTCTACCCAAGAACGACTCCCCTCTATACTTTCGAAGCCCTTTGATGGCCAACTCGGTACATATTTAAGCGTACGGAACAGCGATTCGACATACGGATATCATCGCTTACACGAGAACGACTGTAAGAAGACGTAATCCCCAACTCTTCCATTTTAGCTTTGAACGTTAACGACTTGATTGGCGCACCATTATCTGAGTGCAGCACCAACGCTTGATTAAAGCATTGCTCCCGCATATGCCATCTCTCCACATTCTCGGTCATAGACATCATAACCGACGATTTTTCGACTGTAGATATCTGACCTCTTCGAGTAAGTTGTCCTACCGCTTTCAACACACGGTAGAAGCTGGATTCAGAAGCAATATACTTACCTTTATCCAATAGCGTTGGCACTATTTGGCTTGGTGGTAGGCTGGCATACTCAGGCACATTGCTTATATCAATGATAGCCTGTTGCTCTTGCTCCGAGAGCTTGTTAACAGACGCTGGTCTTAACGATATTGGTCGTTTATCAGCATGTACTTTACCGTGTTGATACTAGTGTTGGTAAGTTCGCAAATCTATCTCAGATTCATTACAAGCGCTCTCTAATCGACTACCACATTGACGCGCTTAATGAATAAGCTCAACTAGAGTGTGCCTTTCATCAGTTGAGGTGAGTCGCCCTCTAGCTCTTCCCCGTAAAAGGCTCTCAGCTTTTTTCTTAACACCAACAAGGCCGCCGTTTCCGCTAACGCTTTTTCTTTAAAACGAAGCTCTTTCTTCAATTCTTTAATTTCATTCTTATCGGCTTTGGCTTGTCTCTTTGCCTCGGCTTCACGCTCTTTTGAAGACATAAAGCCCTGCATACACTCGCTGCGCCATTGCTGAACTTCTTCTGGGTACAATCCTTTTTCACGGCAATACTGGCTTAACTCGTTTTCAGTCATAGAAAACGTTTCCGCGACAATGGCTAACTTAGCTTACGCTGGCCAATGCTCTGAAGGGGTATGACTGTTTGGCACAACGGCTCCTGATTCACGAAGTTGTTTTCGCCAATAATACAGTGTCGCACCACTGATACCTTTCTCTTTTGCTACTTCTGCTATAGAGCGAGAATGCGGGGGTAACAACTTTTTCAATACTGCTTATTTTCTTTCTTGCGAGTAACGGGACATATTTCCTCTGTTACCGCCCTCTAATTGGTTGATATTTAACAGTGACAACTAGCCTGACACAGGGGGGGGAAGGAGCATTGAGTGTGTGCTATGTACTACACGATCCTGCTCTTCTGGTAGTTTTTTAGTTCACAGTTATCTTCCTGAAGCTTAAGCAGCATCGCTTTAAGTTGTTCTACATCATCAGGAAGTTCGGTCATAGTTAGGGCTCGTCATCTATCATTCCCACTTAGTCTGACAGCGAAAAGAATCATGCCCCCCCAATAGGATGAGCAGTATTCTAGCTCACACTTCTCGCCCATAAAGTGGCTGATGAGCCTTAGGTTTTTCAAGATTTAGCCACGATAATAGCCAGTTAGGTTGTTGAGTAGAGATATACATATGACCCATTGCTGTGGGCTTTGGTCACTTAAAGCAGCCTTTTTCGAGTCGACGACAATAGAGCCAAAATCCGTTGGTATCCCAGAGAAGGGTTTGATTTTATCTCGGCCACGATTGCAAAATATGAACATGCACTGCTCAGTGGATCCATTTCTAGTACATCCGCTACAATGAGAGACTGGCCGTCAATCGACTTTCTCATATTGGTAATACCAGAGACAATATAGACAGCGCCACTTGGGATCATTGTAGCGCCTTAAGCCAAGTTTGAATTTGAGAAAATGATGTCGGCAACTCAGCGCGCACACCATTCACGAAATGTACGATGATCATTTCGCCACAAAAAGACGGCTGACTATTAATGATATTTGGTGCGCGACTTGTTTTTCGTCAGTTTACTTGAGCTTTTTAGCCAATAGTGAAGGATGGCGAAATTAATGTCGTATTCTTTGAATGGAAAGGCCGCATTCTTGTTGCTTGGAGACGATAGCCGTCCAATGTTGGTGCTTTTCTGATTGAGTCATAGTTTCTCCGTTTGTTAGAGAAACTATGATAAAAGATTGCTGGTATTAAAATGTGGGGTTAATTGCGCGCTTACATTTATAAATAACCAACGATTACTCTTATCCCTAAGTGCTAATTTTCATTGAAACTTTCGAACAGATTTAAACTAAGCGAGCAAAAAAAAGCGACAACCCTCTTAGGTTATCGCTTCATATTCCCCATCACTCTAATTCTATAGCATCACTTTGTAATCTACTGCTGTGATTCCGCCTCCATTTGCAGTGGGCCTGTTCGACCGAACAATTTGTGCACCCAGGTGGTGATTTTCCAAATGTAACTAATCACCATGAAGTACATAGCAAATACAACAAGAAAGCTAGTAAACATGATGCTCTCATCAACACGCATCACATCAGACCAAATACCAATACCCGCCATAATGGAGGCACCTAAGCAAATGACAAATAAAGACATATTGGAGGTCATGCCAATACGCTGGCAGATATGGTGAAGATGCTCGCGATCAGGTTTAAACGGGGACTGTCCTTTTCGCATGCGGCGCACCATGATTGTTGCCATATCCATGAGCGGTAAAGCAATTAGCCACAATGCTGTCACAGGGCGAATAGGTGTCGACTGTTCAACTTGGGTTGCTTCAATTAATAACCAAATAACCGTAAAACCAATAAAGATACTGCCAGCATCGCCCATAAAGACTTTAAAACGTCGACCCAGTGGGAAGCCTAAGTTAAGCAAGATGTAAGGCAACATAGCGGTGACAAGTAAAGCACACACCATGGCTAAGTCTGCATTACCATCTAGGAAGAATAAATAGCCTAGAGCACTAAAGGTCACCGATGCTAAACCGCCCAATAAGCCATCGATACCATCAACCATGTTAAACGCATTAATTGCACCTATAACAGCAAATATGGTTATAAAGCCACTGGCAATAGGGGAGAGTTGAATGGCTTCACTGCCCATTAAGTACCCTAAACTGTGTAGGCTCTTATCACCGATTAGCATCATGGCTAACGAGACACCAGCTTGGATAACTAATCGTAACTTGAAGCTTATATCGTAGCGATCGTCCACCACGCCAGTGATCACTAGAATGGTCGCACAGCCTAAAAACAATACAACATCACGTTCAAAACTGGAAAAAAGTATGAGCGAGATAAAGAGGGTGATAAAAATAGAAACACCACCGATTAAAGGAATAACCCCTTGGTGGTGCTTACGAGCATTGGGCTTATCAACCAGACCAATACGTTTTGCAACTTTACGTAAAATAAATAAACAACAAAAGGATAACGTAAAGACAAATAAAAATGCATGTGTCATAAAGGATATCTATAAGTAAAGGGTATAAATAGGGTATAACGCTATAACGATTATATTAACATATGATGACAAGACTTTAGAGCAATACCACAATAAAGTCTTGAACCGTTTTACAAAAAATTCAATTGTAATTAATCACTGCCAAATAAATCTCGGGTGTAAACTTTGTCTGCCACATCTTCTAATTCTGCCACCATACGGTTAGACACAATAACATCAGACATGTCTTTAAACGCCGTAAAATCGGTGATCACTTTCGAGTTAAAGAACTCATCCTCTTTCAGTACTGGCTCGTAAACCACCACCTCAATCCCTTTGGCTTTGATGCGCTTCATGATCCCTTGAATGCTAGATGCACGGAAGTTATCTGAGCCCGCTTTCATGATCAAACGATATACACCAACCACTGTCGGTTTTTTAGCAATGATTTGGTCGGCAACAAAATCCTTACGCGTATGGTTAGCATCCACAATGGCGCCAATAATACTGTTAGGGACACTCGCGTAGTTAGCACGCAGTTGCTTGGTATCTTTAGGAAGGCAGTAACCACCGTAACCAAACGACGGGTTGTTGTAATGGTTACCAATGCGAGGATCTAACCCCACACCTTGAATAATTTGGCGGGCATCTAAACCGTGCGCTTCGGCATAAGAATCGAGTTCATTAAAGTACGCCACCCGCATCGCTAAATAGGTATTCGAGAAGAGTTTAACCGCTTCGGCTTCCGTCGAGTCGGTAAACAAGACTTCAATATTTTCTTTGATCGCCCCTTCCACTAACAAGTTGGCGAACACCTCGGCACGCTCACTGCGCTCACCCACGATAATACGTGATGGGTGCAAGTTATCGTACAGCGCGCGGCCTTCACGCAAGAACTCTGGCGAGAACAATAGATTTTCGCAGCCTAATTCATCTTTAATACGCGCAGTATAGCCAACCGGCACGGTAGATTTGATCACCATGACCGCCTTTGGGTTAATCGCCATCACCTCTTTAATAACCGCCTCAACAGAAGAGGTATTAAAGTAGTTAGTGCTAACGTCATAATCAGTTGGCGTGGCGATAATTACAAACTCGGCCTCTTTATAGGCTAATTCTTTATCTAACGTCGCGGTAAAATCAAGCGATTTATTCGCCAAGAAATCTTCAATTTCGGCATCAACAATCGGCGATTGTTTGTTATTAAGCAGATTGACTTTCTCTTCAATAATATCAACCGCAATAACCTGATGATGCTGGGCAAGCAGCATCGCGTTTGACAGACCGACATAGCCTGTACCTGCAATAGCAATTTTCATAAATAGTCCATCTCAATTGATGCGTTAGAATATTATATATACATGATAAATTAAATGACTCATGTCGTAACACCAACCGAATAATCCATCACGCCCTTAAAGTGGCATTCATTGCACTCCCATAAAAGGGTGCAGCCCATTGATACCCACTATGTCAGCCGAAAGTTGTGGTATCCGACATAAAAAAAGCAGGACGAAAACGACGTCGTCCTTGTGAGACCCGCCATACTGCAGCGGTATTGCATATCGCGGCCCATGAAAACCCGCTGTATATATCGCACATGCTCGGCCATAGCGATACACGGTTGCTGTTCGAGGTCTATGCACCGTATGTCGCCAATGCATCACGCAGTGACGGCAGCGCCTTTGATGCGCTCATGCAAAAGGGGATCTGTTAGCGGTGTCTATCTTATTTCATGCTATCTCATTGTATGTCATAGATGGATGGATTCATTCATGAATGCGTTCATGGCGAACATGGATAATTTAAGCTTAGAAACAAAAAGTGCCGTACCCGAAGGCACAGCACTTTGATTCAACAACCACCGCTAGATTTTTCACCTTTCAATAGCGTCAGTATCATTCTTTCGATATTGGCGCTATTGAGCATTCTATTTATCCGAGCCCGTATCGCTCGCTTCCATATCAAAGTTGATGGGCTTATTTTTCCCGAACAACTTGTGAATAAGCGTAGTGATACGCCAAATGTGGCTAATGGCAAAAAAGTAGACCGCAAACACGGCCAAGAAACTGATAAACATCACGGACTCACGGATATCGTTCATGTCAGCCCAAATACCAATCATCGCCATGAGTGATGCCATGGTACAAATAACCACCAATGACATACCGGAAGAAAGGCCAATGCGTTGGCAAATATGGTGAAGGTGCTCACGATCAGGCTTAAACGGTGACTGGCCTTTACGAACACGGCGGATCATAATGGTGGCCATATCCAGCAAGGGAATGGCGATTAACCATAATGCAGTGACAGGTTTAAACGCATAAACGCCTGGCTCTTGCGTGCCACGGATAAGCATCCACACGGCGGCAAAGCCAATAAACACACTACCCGCATCACCCATGAAGACTTTAAAGCGACGCCCAAGCGGTATACCTAAGTTCAGCATGATGTATGGCACCATCGCAGTCACTATCAGTAAGCACACTGCTGCTAGGTATTCATTGCCACTCGCGTAAAAGACCAAGCCCAGAGCACCAAAGGTGACAGAGGCCAAGCCACCGAGTAAACCGTCTATACCATCGACCATGTTAAAGGCATTGATCGCCCCTATCACACCCAGTACCGTGATGATGCCACTGGCCAAGGGCGACAAGGTGATGGTGTCACTGCCCATCAAGTAACCCAAGTTATGCAAACTGTGATCGCCCAAATGGATCATGGCAAGTGAAATAGCCGCTTGCACCAATAAGCGCAGTTTAAAGCTAATATCGTAATAGTCATCAATGGCGCCCACCACGACTAATACAAAGGCACAGCTTAAAAACAAGATCAGGCTTTGACTGATAGGCAGAAAAATAAGGAAGCCAATACACACTGTGGTGAAAATAGAAATCCCTCCCACTAATGGAATAACTCCTTGGTGAAGTTTTCGGGCATTAGGTTTGTCAACCAAGCCAATACGTTTTGCCACTTTGCGGAAAATAAATAAACTGCAAAACGATAAAACAAAAACAAATAGAAATGCGGTAGTTGTCATAATGTTTTTTACTAATAAATGGATTTATAGTGCAATATTCAAACGTAACAATATTCAAACGTAGCAATATTAGCTAAGCTGAACTCAAGCAATAAGGGATAATGGCTTGTCGCTTGTCGCCGCTACTGAATGAAGATAGCCTTCAAATTCTTTGCCTAATGTAGGGTGACGCAAGCCATACTCTACAAACGCTTTGAGGTAGCCTAACTTGTCACCACAATCATGGGATTTGCCCGTCATGTGGAAGGCTTCAACGGTTTCTTCTGCCATTAACATATCAATCGCATCGGTAAGCTGAATTTCATCGCCCGCACCAGGTAGGGTTATGGCTAATTTATCCCAAATATTCGCGGATAATACATAACGGCCCACTACGGCTAAGTTAGACGGTGCCTCTTCCATCGCAGGCTTTTCTACCATACGAGTCATAGAGCAAGATTCACCACCCGAGAGCTCAGCACCACCACAGTCTACTACCCCGTATTTCGATACATCGGCCATAGGCACTGGCTCAACCATAATCTGGCTGGCTTGCGCTACTTCAAAGCGTGACAGCATTGCTGCTAGGTTTTCGGTATGTTGATCGGCTGTGTATTCATCTAAAATGACATCTGGCAGCACAACAGCAAACGGCGCATCGCCAATAAGTGGCTTGGCACACAAGACCGCATGGCCTAAGCCTTTTGCATGGCCTTGGCGCACGTGCATAATGGTGACATCTGGCGGGCAGATAGACTGAACTTCCTCTAACAACTGGCGCTTAATACGCTTTTCAAGCGTTGCTTCTAGCTCGTAAGAGGTATCAAAGTGATTTTCGATGGCATTCTTTGAAGAGTGGGTTACCAACACAATTTCTTTAATACCTGCCGCCACACATTCATTAACGATATACTGAATTAGCGGCTTATCGACGATTGGTAGCATTTCTTTTGGGATCGCTTTGGTTGCTGGAAGCATCCGCGTACCTAGCCCTGCCACTGGAATGACAGCTTTTGTTATTTTTTTCATAATAAAGCCTTAATAAAAGTAACAACCGTGTCGCTCTTATTAGAGAGTCAACGTATCGCAGTAAACATGAGAGTTGTTCATGCAAATACCAGTAAGCACCACCTTACAGGTAAAAGATAGCAAGCGAAGTTAACAAGATAGAGACAACTAAATTTCCAATCTTAACAAGAGTGGAAATTTAGTTTCAGAAAAGATGTGTATCGTATTTTAAAGAATGGCCATGGAAAAAATCGACTGACCATTCTTTGATTTTAGCTTAGTCACTACCGAAAAGATCACGGGTGTAAACTTTGCTTGCGACGTCTTCAAGTTCAAGTGCCATACGGTTAGACACAATCACGTCAGACATGGCTTTGAACTCGGCAAAGTCTTCGATAACAGCTGAGTGGAAAAACTCTTTTTCTTTTAATACAGGCTCATAAATCACGACTTCAATGCCTTTGGCTTTCAAGCGCTTCATGATGCCTTGAATACTTGATGCGCGGAAATTATCCGAACCCGACTTCATGATTAAACGATAAATACCGACACGCTTGGGGTTACGTTTTAAAATAGAATCAGCAATGAAATCTTTACGTGTGGTATTAGCATCAACGATTGCACCAATAATGCTATTCGGTACATCAGCATAGTTAGCACGAAGTTGTTTAGTATCTTTCGGTAAGCAGTAGCCACCGTAACCAAATGAAGGGTTGTTGTAATGGTTACCAATACGCGGATCTAAGCCAACACCTTCAATAATTTGACGTGCATCTAAACCATGCGCCTCGGCGTAAGAATCCAACTCGTTAAAATAGGCAACACGCATCGCAAGGTAAGTGTTCGAGAACAGCTTCACCGCTTCCGCTTCTGTCGAATCAGTAAACAATACTTCAATGTCTTGTTTAACCGCGCCTTCAACCAATAAATTAGCAAATACTTCAGCACGTTCACTACGTTCACCAACGATAATACGCGATGGATGCAAATTATCGTATAACGCACGGCCTTCACGTAAAAACTCAGGTGAGAATAGTAGGTTTTCACAGCCTAATTCTTGTTTAATACGTGCTGTATAACCAACTGGCACGGTAGACTTAATCACCATCACCGCATTAGGGTTAATCGCCATGACATCTTTAATAACAGCTTCAACCGAAGAGGTGTTAAAGTAATTATTCTTGATGTCATAATCTGTTGGTGTGGCAATAATAATGAATTCAGCATCTTTATATGCCAATTCTTTATCTAGCGTTGCAGTGAAGTTCAATGGCTTATTAGCCAAAAAGTCTTCAATTTCAGCATCAACAATCGGTGATAGCTTGTCGTTTAAAAGCTTCACCTTCTCTTCGATAATATCAACCGCAATAACTTCATGATGCTGTGCCAAAAGCATCGAATTAGACAGGCCTACATAACCTGTACCAGCAATAGCAATTTTCATAATTAACCAATAATAGATGTATAAATAGATAAGGAGGTAATGGCTTACTTGTTATAAAACTCTTTGTACCACTCAACAAATTTCTGAACACCTTCTTTAATGCCAACTTGAGGCTTATAACCTGTAGCTTCAAATAAGTCTTGTGTATCCGCATACGTTTTATATACATCGCCAGGTTGCATTTCGCGAAAATGTTTCTTCGCTTCAATACCTAATGCATTTTCAATTTCTAAAATAAACTCCATTAGGTTAATTGGGCTACCATGGCCAATATTATAAACCGCGTATGGTGCAGAGCTAGTTGCAGGTGTGCCCGTTTCAACTTTCCAATCATCATTTCGGATTGGAATAACATCTGCGATACGGACTACACCTTCAACAATATCATCGATGTAGGTAAAGTCGCGCCACATATCACCATTATTGTTAATATCAATAGTTTCACCATCCAAAATCTTTTTAGTAAAGATAAATGGTGCCATATCAGGGCGTCCCCAAGGGCCGTATACGGTAAAGAAACGAAGACCCGTTGTTGGAATACCATAAAGGTGTGAATATGAGTGACTCATCAACTCGTTTGATTTCTTTGTCGCTGCATACAAAGATACAGGGTGGTCAACAGAGTCAGACGTTTCAAATGGTGTTTTTTCATTCAAACCGTATACAGAGCTCGAAGATGCGTATACGAGATGCTCTATCTTGTGGTTACGGCACGCTTCAAGAATATTGAGATGACCAATAAGATTTGAATCAGCGTAAGCCATTGGGTTTTCGATAGAGTAACGAACTCCTGCTTGAGCTCCAAGATGAATTACACGGTTAAAATTATGTTCTTTGAATAGTAATTCAACGGATTCTTCATTCGAAAAATCCATATTAACAAAACTGAACAACTCGTTGTTAATACGCTCTAAACGAGAGATTTTCAAATTAACATCATAGTAATCATTGTTATTATCTACGCCAATAACGATATGGCCTTGACCATTCAACATCTCAACAACACGACTACCAATAAAACCAGAGGCACCCGTTACTAAATATTTCATATTAAACCTTATATTTGATTATAT
>NZ_NOIF01000181.1 GCF_002265265.1 Photobacterium sanguinicancri | reverse complement strand
TATTAATAGCGAAGCAAATTATCAATTATGAGAGGGTCTTATAAGCATCTCAGGATTAAGACATTAAATGAGACGTCTCATTAGACGTTATGTTTCGTTCTACTACTCTTTTTTTATGGTCAAAGACGTATAACTCTCCGACCTTTTTGGGATTAATTTGCGTTAAAGTGAGGAAGTTTTGAATACATTCAAATATAAAAGCTTAGTAGCGCTACTAACACTTTGTTCTAGTGCTGTTTTTGCCGAGGAACCCTCTGCAGATCAAACCGACGATAAAAAGGAAAAGCCAAAAAGAGTCCAAACCGTTGCAGATATTTTTGAGCAACCAGGTGTACTAACACCACGAGGTTCTTTTGTCTTAGACACATCATTTTCCTACACGCAGAATTCTTCAAATTCTGTCTCTGTTGTAGGTTACACCGTTTTACCTTCATTGATTGTGGGATTAATCGAAGCCAGCGATGTTGATAGAACAACATTGACTGTCGGGTTTACTGGACGATATGGGATAACAAATCGCTTCGAAGTAGAAACTCGTATACCTCTTGTTTACCGAGCAGATTCTATTTCAAAGCGTAAAGCCCAAACTGGTGCAAATAATAACGAACTTCTTGATTTAGATGGTAGTGGTTTAGGCGACATTGAAGCTGCATTTAAGTATCAATTTAATATGAATACTGCACCTTATTGGATCGGTAGCTTACGTTTTAAAAGTACGACAGGTAAATCACCGTACGATGTCAGTATCGATCCAAAAACCAATGAATTTGAAAGCTTACCAACAGGTTCTGGATTTGCCAGTATAGAGCCAGGGGTCACCATGATCTTACCGATCGACCCCGCCGTAATATACGCAAGCACCAGTTATATCTGGAATATTGAAGATGATGTTGAAACTGAGTCAGGTAACCAGACCATAGATTTAGGTGACACTATTTCGTTCAGTGCTGGGATGGGGTTTGCGGTCAATCCGAAATTTTCATTTAGCATGGGGCTTAGCCACAAAACCATTTTAAAATCTAAAATCAATGGCACAACACCAGACAATGCAAAATTACTTCAACTTGATTCACTGTCTTTTGGTGCAAATTATGCCATCAGTCGTGATACAACAATCAACATTGGCGCCACTGCAGGATTAACAGCTGATGCCCCTGATTTTCAATTGTCAGTACGTGTTCCAATTACTCTAAAATAGCCTCAGAGTATGCCTGTAGCTGTTGCAGGCATGCTATATTTCCCCCATTACGCTATCGTATGATCCAATGCTTCTTCTTACGCTGAGTTTCACTTAACTCTGTTACAAAATTGCACTATCCTATAGCGAATTTACTGTTCGTATCAGGAATACCCATGGCAACCCCATTAGATCAAACTAAAATCGACAACATCAACCAATATGATGCAGAGAAGCGCTACCAGTATCTAATCAAAGAAGTCGTTGCAAACCGTGAAATTTGGATCCTAACCGATGAACACGGTTGTGTGATGCTAAATAGCGAAGATGAAGATTGTGTACCTGTATGGCCAAATAAAGAATTTGCAGAGTCATGGGCAACAGGCGATTGGGATCACTGTAAAGCAGAAGCGATCTCTTTAAACAAGTGGCACAGCCGCTGGAGCCATGGCCTTGAAGATGATGAACTTGCTGTTGCTATCTTCCCTAACCAAAATGAAGAAGGCTTGGTGATCTTCCCTGATGAATTTGATTTCGAGCTAAAACAGCAAGCTCGTAAATCAAAGTAATCAAAGCAAGGGGCTAGCAAGCCCCTTTTTCTCGCCACTTATTTCTGAATTTATTTCAGCGGCTTCTTACAGTGACTACATGCCGTAGGCGGCTTCATGAAAAATGGGGAGCGGCTTGCATTACCACATGCATCACAGAACTTAGTCGAACGAATAGTCAGTAGCGTTAATGGCACCATAAAAATCAGTAAGCCAATCATCATAGCCAAAGGCGGCTGCATATACACAATAAAGCTAGCCAATACAGCATTACTAAAAATTGTGTACTTCGGCCACAATTTACGCTTACGCTCTGCATCTTTACCTCGTTGAAATAGCAGCATGCTACCTACCGACAAGCCTAACCAAATCACGACCAAAATAATCAATAACTCTTGCTGCAAAATACTCTACCTTATGACGTAAGCGCTTGATAAGCAGTGTAACTGATTTTAAACCAATTTTATGAAGTAATTGAACTGATAATCACTGCAAGTAAAACCCTCTGGTCAATACATAAATAGCATTAAAGCGAGGTTCACCTTGCAAAGCGGATAGCAAAAGGTACGTGCTCTTAGTCAAAGGTAATGGGCAAATACACTTATACCAGCATTAGCTATTGTCTAAGTTTAGCTGTAATCGGACGCCCTTATGGCGACTTTGTAGAGCAGGTCACACTTTCTGCTTAATTATTAAATAAACAGCCTCAATCCCCCTTGTAAAGGCCCAAATACACCATATATATGCTGTATAGGCGGCAAATATTCATTTTGAGTTCAGCTAACCTTGGTAAGATAGCAATCGTAAAGAAAAGATACGAAGAAGAAAAACAACCGAACAACATACGACACTTTTTGTCCCTCATCGTTATTAAGATGATGTAGGTAACACCGTTTTATGTAAGTTGTAGATTGTTTACGTGACAGTTAGCTGCTGTCACCTAAGCTATCACTGGAGTTGTTGAATGGATCTTAAATCTGTTATTCGTGCTTGTTGTGTTCTTTTATGTGTTGTTGGCCGTGGCTCTGTTGCTGCACCACTGCCTCAATTTACAGACACAGACTTCGAGCCATCTTCCAAAGAAACGGTTCAGAGTAAAAAATCGTTTCAGCGCAGCCTGAGTGGTCTTTACAGCATTGAAAGTTGGCAAGAGCCAGCAATCACTCAACCCTATTCTGAGTTTGGCATGCTTTACACTGCTGCTACTCATGCTCAAACTGAACTAGACGCTCTGATTAAAGAAATCAGTTTAGTCACTCACACTCAGGCGATTATTCCTGGTGTTAAATCAAAAGCGCGTGCACAGAAGAAAGTTGCAACAGAGCTTCAAGGTGACGCTAGCCGTATTACCGACCTAGCCCGTGGATCTATTGTTGCTGACGATATTCCAAGCTTAGTTCAAGCCTTTGAATTAATGAATAAAGAAGTAACAGTTGTTGCGGTAAAAAACAGGTTTAAGAAACCGACGGCATCTGGCTACCGTGATTTAAAAATGCTAGTACAGTTACCAGAGACAAACATCATTGCTGAAGTACAACTTCACCTAAAAGGTATTTCAGATATTAAAAATGGTGCAGAGCATGAAATATACGAGAAAATTCAGAAGATTGAACGTACAAGTCTAGAACAAGATCGTGAATTATCAGAGTTCGAACTAGCACGTATCAGCCAGCTTCGTTCTGAATCACAGGAACTCTACCAAGATGCATGGCAGCTGTACTTACAGCCTGAAACGATTGCTATCTAACTAACAGTAGCCTCTATACCAACCGCTAAAGGCCGTATCAACGGCCTTTTAATTATCTCACTCCCCCACCAATCGAATTCATCCCATTTTTGAGACAATCTTCAATCTATTGACTATCCTATTAATACCATGGTTTCTAGTTATACCAACTCGGGTAAGTAAGTGTTCAGGTGAATTTAACCAGCAAGAACGACCAGTTACTTAGTTAGATTGGTATCAGATCATCTAGAAACAGGAAACAGCGTTAGGAAATAATATGTCGCATACTTATAAACCTATCGACTGTGCATTACATGATTGCTTTGAAATTGCTTGTTTATATCACTATCAAGTGACACTTAAACTGCGCGATCAAAGCATTATCGAAGGTGAATGCATAACAACAGAAACGCATCCTGATAAATCAGAATGGCTAGTATGTAAAACACAGTATCAATACTTAAAAATTAGGTTAGATCAGATACGTAAGATGTACTCGAAATCTGCCAATGCTATCTTTGGTGAAGTAAACCTCTAATTTAGTTGCCAAAAGCACGTTTTTGCGTGCTTTTGTTTATCGCTCACAAAAGTGTACAATATAAAACCAAATTGGTTAGCGAACAGATTTCTATGTCTTCAATTATTACAGTCGGCACTAACGTCATAATGGCTATTGTGATGTTCTTTTCTCAATTATCTCAATACTTTACACCGCATAAGGTTATCGGTTTCCCCTTGAATTACGTTTCTTATTTTGGGAAGACTGACACTTACCAATTTTTTCCAGCACGCCTCATTACCACGGGTGTATTCTGGCTATTCATTTTTATCCTCTTAAACATATTCATCCTACTGGCTAAAAAAACCATAAAATCAAAATGATAAACCAATAGTGGCTACTCGCGATTCTCTAAATATTTATTGACCTTTTATCGTAACGCTCTTATCACCGCATTTAATGCTTGGCTGTTGGCCTTACTTGCCGCGTAGGTTAAGCCTAACCGACGGAACATTCTGGGGCCAACCAAAGGCACAGTTACCAACTGGTTCGATTGCTCTAACACGCCAGTGGGTAAAAAAGAAATACCGATCCCAGCCTGAACCAAGTGCATTACCTGCATCTTATGTTCAGCCCTCGCCAGCAAGTTCAATGACAAACCATCGCACGCTAACAGGCTAATTGTTTGTTGGTGTGCTTCACACGGCGGACACTCAATAAAATCATACTGGTGCAGATCACGCGGCTTTACTTCCGTTAACTGCGCTAATGGGTGATCAGGCAGCATACATAACACATAGTCTTCTTCCCATAATGGTAAGAAGATTTCATCTTCCGCTTTAAGAATATCGAGCGTGATAGCGCAATCTGCGTGCGGATCGTTGGCATCTACCAACTCTAAACGCAGTTCAGGGCAATTTTCACTTAACCTTGCCAGCACCCGAGCCAATTCGGTCTGGCTTAAATCTGGAAAGTTCGCAATTTTGATTGGAGAGGTCTGTCGTCGCTGAATAAATAAATCTGGCAATGCATGAATTTCATTCATCAACTGCACAGCTTTTGGGTACAAGTGATGTGATTCTTCTGTCAGCGTGACCCCTTTCTTATGGCGCTCAAATAAGGTTACCCCGAGCTCTTCTTCCAGCTGCTTCACAGCATTTGAAATGGAAGGTTGCGAAACGTAGCATCGGTTTGCCGCTGCTGTAATGTTCTGCTCCTCATACACAGCAATAAAAAAGCGTAATAACCGTAAATCCATACCAAGTTCCTAATTTTCATTCATCGTTAAAGTTAACAACTATGATAAATAACACTTATGGTTACGGGCTTCAAATTATCTATCCATAGTTTTTACTTATCATAACCCTTAGTAATTGATATTTTTCAATTTCATCCCCTAGGCTTATATTAGCCACCAGAACGCAGCAAGCTATTCCATTTATGTTGCGTAACCTCATGTAATAAAATAATTTTTAGAGAGAGTATCTTATGTCTAAGCCACTAGTTGTTATCACAGGTGCAAGTTCAGGTATTGGTGAAGCAACAGCACGTCACCTTTCAGAGCAAGGATACGCTCTTTTATTATTAGCGCGCCGCGTTGAGCGCTTAGAAGCCTTGAACCTTCCAAACACGCTATGTCGCAAAGTAGACGTTACAGATGTAACTAGCTTTAAAGCGGCGATTGAAGAAGCTGAAGCACAATACGGTAAAGTCGACTGCTTAATCAACAACGCAGGTGTGATGCTACTTGGCCTTGTACATGAGCAAAGCCCGTTAGAATGGCAAAACATGGTTAACGTAAACATTCTAGGCTTAATGAACGGTATTCACTGCGTACTTGCAGATATGAAAGCACGTAAAGGCGGTACTATCATCAACATCAGTTCTGTTGCTGGCCGTAAAACGTTCCCAAGCCACGCTGCATACTGTGGTACTAAATTTGCGGTTCATGCAATGAGTGAGAACATTCGCGAAGAAGTGGCAAGTGAAGATGTACGTGTTATTACGATTGCACCGGGTGCCGTTGAAACTGAGCTTCTGAGCCATACAACAAGCGAAGAAATCAAAGCGGGCTATGAAGATTGGAAACAAGACATGGGTGGCATTCTGGCACCACAAGATATTGCTAACGCGATTAGCTACGCATACAACCAACCACAAAACGTATGTATTCGTGAAATCGTACTAGCAGCGACACGTCAACAGCCTTAATTTAGAACTAAATAAAAAAAAGCACTACCATTCCGGTGGTGCTTTTTTATAGCTAAGCTGACTTGAAAAGTTGAGTATAACGCTAAAATTTATAATCAAGGCCTAACGTAACGGCATCAAGCTCATATCGCTCATGAGATGACACTCGATTTAATTCTACATTGGCTTTTAAGCTATCTGTAATTGAGTAGCTAACTCCAGCGCCAAAACTCCCACTATTTTTCGTACTGTTATGCGCCGCTTCATCTATCTTTGCAGATGTCGCGCCGACTAAACCATAAACCGAAACATGTTGATTAATCGGATACTGAGCTTTTGCATAAACAGAAGTAAAATCACGTAAAGAAATTTCGTCCGTACGTAAATTCACGCCGCCATAACGCATTTCGACACCAAAGTACTCATTGATATCGTACCCCGCCTTTAGTGCTCCAATAGGCGCGTCTTCATTTTTAACCATCGTTGAATTTTTTTGCTGGCCAGCACCCACATTAGCACCAATGTAAAAACCTGTTGCATTAGCAAGCGTTGGCGTAATTAAAGAGATAATTAATGACAGTTTTAAAATCGCGGGTAGCTTTACATTTTTCATAAGTTTCATCGTTAATTTCCGATATTAGAACGTTTAATACCTTTAGTAGGGCATCGTAATTGCAGGGAAAGTTATATTCACCCCCCTTTACATCTGGCTGAATTATGAATAGTACGAGCGACATTTTGAAATTAGTATCTATAAGTCGGACTTAAAAGTAGTTGCCTGAAGCCTTTGTTGAGCCCTTTACCGGAAAGCATTTCGATTTAAATCTGCTAATGTTAATGCTCTGGATGTAAGCGCTTTTTCAATATTTTTTAACGGGAGTATGACTATGGACAGTCTTAGCCTATCGAATATCGCAGCAAGTCACCTTCTCACCAGTATAAAAAACGATGTGCTCACCATCACGATGAACCGCCCTCATAAACTAAACGGGTGGACAATGGATATGATGGAATCACTTAAAGAAGCTTTCTCGATTGCCAATACAAACGATAATGTAAAAGCGATTATTCTAACGGGGGTGGGTAAATATTACTCTGCGGGTGTAAATTTAGCTGGCACGTTGAAAGTCATGCCGCCTAAAGCACTACATGAATTAATCGTTAAGAATAACCAACGGCTTTTTGAGGTATTTTTAAACTGCAATAAACCCTTACTCATCGCTATTAATGGTCCAGCCATCGGGGCCAGCGTGACTTCTGCTACTCTAGCAAACCGTATTGTTACAGCTGACAACGCAACATTTTCAACGCCGTTTTCGGCATTGGGCATTACCCCAGAGGGGTGCTCCAGTTACCATTTCCCTCGCTTATTAGGTGAGGCAAATTGTCAACGTATGCTAGGTAAAGAGGGCTGGAAGCCCAATGCAGAAGAAGCACTAACCGCAGGGTTAGTACAAAGCGTTGTACCGCAACCTCAGTTAATGGAAGAAGCTCATCGTATTGCCCAAAACTGGGTTGTAAATAAAGAAGATCGCCAGTTCTTAGCAGGAAGCTCCCTAAAAGAACTACAAGCAGCCAATGCCAAAGAATCCGTTCAGCTGGCTGATGCTTTTTTTAGTGCTGCTTTTTTAAAAAACCAAGCGCATTTTTTCTTCAACAAGAAGAAATACGCACCCTCAATCACTTTCTTCATGCTGTGGGCGTTAAGGCCGTTATGGGCTCGCTTCATGTAAGGAGCCACTAGCTGAGTAGTCCTATATTTAATCTGTGGGCTTAAAAACCATGACTTTTGATTCTGCAGATTCCTCCAAGTACAAATAGAGCTGACCGGCGTAAAAACCATAGCGCTCCACCTTTGCTAACGCTTTTAGGAACTGTTTTTCTTGCTGTCGACTTTCGTCACTTCGGCATGCCTTACGCGTGGTAGCAATGGTGGATAGTTTTATATCGGTTTTACCTTCCGAACTTTGCACCTTGCTAGAGTAACGGTTACAGCCTGTTGAACCGACAAACTGACCCTCATCAAACATCAAAGTGCTCCCTATTGGAGTCGTTTTAGACGCAGGTAATGGCCCTTTCTCCATCAAATACCATGTTTTACCCGCTAATACATCGAGACTAATGCGGCTACGTTGCAGCTTACTGTCATCCTGTACTAACTTTCCGCCCTGGTATTGCCAAAATTGCGTAACAAGATCACCACCGCAACACATAGGATCTTGTTTACCCGCCTGAATGGATTTCACAACAATAAATGGTGACTCTACATAGAGGTCTATCACTTGAATACGATCGCCAATAAGTGCTGTTGCGACATTATTCGCCTCACCATACCCATAAGAGTCTAATTGCTCATCAAATAGCGACAAATATGAAAACCGCCCAGAACCGCTAGTTTGAAAATCAGTGATCACTGCAGCTTGGGTTTGCTTGTTATTCATGACATTACCATAAGCAACAAGATTCCCAGCAAACGTGAGAGAAACCTTGTAATAACCCTCGGTGCCATTAGATGTACTTGTACTCTGCCAATTTTCGCCCCACTGCCCACGCCATAGGCGTTTTGGCTCATTGTCTTCACCTATGCCTAATATTTCTGCCTGCTGTAGACGCGTGACACCAAGTGCAGAAATCATAGGGCTAGGTTTTTCAGCAACCAAATTACAGCTCAAAGAATCTCGCCCAACTTGTACACTTGCGGTTTTTTTATGTGACCAAAAGCTAGCAGTATCACTCGTGTATTTAGCACCACTCGCACTCACTGCCGCATCTAATAACTCACTGTCTGTGCCATATTGAAGTATGGCTTTAGATTGATCGTTGAATTGATAGAAGCGCACCGCAACCGCAGGATGCACTCCTCCACTGCATCGGTAATAGGTTGGTTTATCATTAACGAAAAGTCGCCCTATCTGCGCCAAACTTTCAGTCTGTAATGCATAGCTATTTTTAGTGCACTGATAAACATCAACCGATTTCCAACAATCATTGCGTCCTTTGATCCAGCCTCGCTGAGAAGCTTTAAAATTCGCCAGAGCCGATTCAGGCATAGTTGATAATACTTTTTTGTATAGGCCTTCCATTTGAAGATCGAGCTTTACTAGCGTCTGATCGTGGCAAATTAAGCTCTCAACTTCTCCAGAAGCTTTCGTACATTCAAAGCTCGGCTTCACTTCGCTAGCAAAAGCAATATTCGCCACCAGTACTAATGGTACACAAGTCAAAAACTTCATCTTCATTCCTAAAACAAGATAAATTATCGTAAATTTTTTATTCAAATATCATTCATATGAGATATGTGAAAACAGTGTAATAAACCAATATTTACAACCTTGAAAGTCAATTGGCACACAAGGGCTCTTCTCGTTAAAACTTTATACCAGAATATCCTTTTAAGCATTACTACAGAGACAAAATTAAGATTAAATATTCTAAAAGTGAATAATTATGACCTGCCATAAGAGGATTTCCCTGCCACAATTACTATGATTCCGTGTACAACGAGAAGACGAGGTAACTATGAAAATAATTAAGACGAGTCTACTTATGGCAGGGTTAGCCATGTCGTTTACCGCAGCTGCTGAGTATCGTATGAACGTTTCATCTGTCAATGATGGCGCGTGGATATCAGTAAGTGAAAACGGTAAAGGAGTCGAAGGAGCGACAGTTACCACTAATATTCATGGCATAAGGAGTGAAAAAACCGATGAGTATGGGCGCGTATTTGTCTCGCTTCCACAAATTCGTTCCCAAACAGTCAAGTTCACCGCTACTGATGACAGTACTGGACAATCACTCACAAAAGTAACCTATATTCAGCGTGACAAATAATATAGGTATATAACCGTACCCTGCCATAAAAGGGTACGGTTAATTAAAAAAGTACTTTTCCTCACCGTTTTCTCGTAACCCATGCACACCTACCCCACAGAGCAATAAAAAATTTAAATCTTCATCTCATTTTAGCCATACCAGTTAGATTGACATCAAACATGGCTTATTTACCTCACAATGGAAAAAATCCCTTATAGCTATTCATAAAAAGTGAATGCTATCAATAGAACTCCCCTCGATTATGAGTCGCAATAAGAAATAGAAAATCAATTTAACTCATTATTTTTTTTGGAGATTAATCACTC
>NZ_NOIF01000180.1 GCF_002265265.1 Photobacterium sanguinicancri | reverse complement strand
GTCCCACACTAGTGGAAATAACTCTTTAAATAATTTCAATAATACATATCTATCATATTCAACAGGTAAAGCTTCTGAGATTAATTTCAAAGGCCTGGTAAATAACTTCTGTAACCTTTTTGTTTCTGAGTGGTATTTTTTCTTTACAATGCCTGCCATAATTAACCAATTTCGACTATTTTAGTGATGTAAGTCAGGAGTACTAAAGGAATCATAATCTTAGCGAATACACTCAAGTGCTTCCTTCTTCTTTAAATCATGAGGAATTCGTGGAGACTTCTATTTCTAACTTTTAACCTTACTTCATTTTAAAATTCGCGATATTGCCTTTCCTGATATAGGAAAAACCACCAAGAAGCCAAGCAAAAAAACCGATACGACTCACACGTAGAACAGAAAAATGCTTGGCCTCACAAGAGCACTATTGGGTAGGCAAATACAAACTATAAAGCGTCGCAAAATCAATATTTTCGAGTTCATCTTCAGTGAAATCACCGCTATCGCGAGCAAGATCAAGCGCTGCGCCACCTGGTGCGGCAACTGGAAGAACGAAAGCGTCAGGATTGAACCTCCTGAAAATTTCGTATTCGGCCTCAACTCCATCCATCCCTCCAATGAATACGGCTCCGATCAAATCTTCCCTAGAGAGCATCTGTTCTCGCATCAGCTTTAGGCTAGCCTTGACATCGCCGGGAATGGAATCGGTGTAAACTACGTTGTCAAACCGTTGGTTCTCTTCCGGGTAGCGACCTTCAAAAAAGCGGCTTTGATAGAGGCTCACTGAATCTGCATAGTCAGCCCCAAGATCTTCGCAGATATTCCAAATCATAGGGGTAATTGCAGGATGGCCGCCCCACACAATCTTGTATCGCCGGACGGTAGCAATGGCCAGCTCGCGAACGGCGCACTGGATAAGAAATGGGTCAGCGCTCTCATAGTAGTGACCACGCCCAATCATAGGGATACTTGCTGAAAGGAAAATCGCCCCCATTTCTATGCCCTCCAATCTGCAAATTGCCAGCCTGCTTCACAAGCCTTAACCCAGCGCGCCGCCTGAATGTACTGGCCCAGCCAGTCAAGGTGGCTCAACCACTGAGGATGTAAGCCTACATGATCATAGAGTATGGCCACGGATTCGTCAGGAGAGTTCATTGAAGCTTCGTGCATTGTCGTGGAGGTCGGCACACCTACCGTTGGGTAGACGACAACCATCCGGTCATCTGGAAGACGTACTCGAATCCCTCGACCGGTGCCCATACCAATCACCTCGCCACCTATACTCTCAATGCCTATTCGCAGATTGCTCACTAGGTTAACGGTTCTCACCGCATGACTTTTGCTACGAACTTCCTCAAGCTGAAGACAGATACGATCAATCGCGTAATCACTAATCCGTCCTGAGCTAACATCTAGCTCGCTTGTATCAAGCTCAGCGAGGCTTGCAGTTGCCAAGCGAGCGGAGCACTCGGCTTCAGGCCACCCAACTCTAAGAACGCTAATGCCTTTGGCAAGTGCCCTTCCAAACTCTGCTGCCGTCCATCGACTATTGAAATAGTCAGGCGTGTCGAGCATCAACAACACATCAGAATCGCAAAGCCTGTGCCACAGCATGGTCTGAAAATCTTCTGCCGGTGCTATGCTGTGGGTATCTAGGAAAACTTCGAAATGCCTGGCAGAAAGCGCGTCGAACATCTGCAGCGCCGCCTGCCTAGCCTCGTCCCGTCGATAACTGACAAAGACCCGACGTTGCTTCGGAAGCAGACCTGCACATTCCAAGAGCGCACTGGCCACCCGCCTTGCTCCACCATTTGCATATGACAAACTATTCAATGACCGAAGTATTTCCGGGACTTCCGTGGTAACTCGACCTAGGTCAGACACGACGGGGACAACAGGAACACCACTTCGCAGCAAACGTAGTAGACTGGGATGATCCGTGCCTACTCCGCCGAAAAATACAACGGCAGCCGATCGTTGCTGATGAGGAGAGAAGTCACCAGGAACTACCTCCCAGCCGATCTCCTGGCCCAACCTCAAGCCAAACTTAGAAACCGCATCAGCTACAGCCGTTTCAAGCTCGGATATTTGCTCTGCCGAGGGTGCCCCCATGACAGCAAGGTGATAGATAAATGACATGACAGCCTCCCTATTAGTTTCGCTTAAACGCTAGCAACCAAACGGGGGCTTCGAAACTATCTCCCAAGCGCCCGTACATTTTCAGTACCGCTCCCACGGTTCAACATGTTGACCGTCAAAGAATCTGGAACGTACCTCCGCAAAGTGATCTTTCCCAACGTCATTGCCACGTTGAACCATCTCTTGGATAGCCTCGGCGTCATCCATTTTTATTTCGTCAGGGGTCAGCTGGTTAACTCGCACGTGACGCGTCGGGCCTAGGAAGCTCTCCGCTAGTACCAGAGCACCATGCTCTTGGGCTGCAAAAAATAGATCCACGCTGTGAGGAGCCCAACCAGCCTTGCCCTTCCCGAGCTGTTCGGTGAAGTCACTTTCGCTGCTGAGTGTACCAATACTCAGAACATCGATTCTGTCGAGAGGGATCTTCAGGTACCGAACCGCTTCCGCCAGTGCTGGGAGGATAGGGTTGTTGGCCCAAACACCACCATCTAGAAATGTCTCCAATGCAACAGCTCCATCGATGGTAACCTCATCAAAATAGGTAGGTGCAGCGGAGGAAGCCAGTGCAGCGTCGACGGCCAAAATACCTCGATAAGCTGTACGATCTGGGCTATGTGGGGTAACGATCGCCTCTGCCTGACCGTGCTTTGCTCTCACGGTTGGAATCACTAGGCGACAGAGGGAATCTGCTTCTAACGTTTTGTCCCCGTACACATCTGTCAGCAAGCCTCGAAGTGTCGTTGAGTCATGCTTGGATTTGAGCCAGTGCCGCAGTTTCCGATCCTTCGGAAAAATCTGAGGGCCATTTTCTTTGTAAAACTCAAGGATTTCACGTGGCGTCAAGCCCATAGCCAGCCCAATAGCCAAGATCGCACCCGTGGATGTGCCAGCAACCAAGTCGAAGTGAGAAATCAGGTCATTCCCACCACCGGCCTTTAGCATGTCGTCCCACTTGGCCAATACCGCCGCAGTGAATGTGCCTCTAAGCCCTCCCCCGTCTAGCGCCAAGATGCGGAAGTTTCGGCCTCGCGATACGTTACGGCGAGTAAGCGGTAGGTTTTTCAACTGACTGGCGATCAAACCTACGACTTCTTCAACCGATGTACTGTTGGCAATGGTCGCATTCGCCTCGTGAGATAGTCCGTTTCGCAAACGAGATAGCAATGAAGGATCTTCTTCGAGATAGCCTGCGATAGCACCGCCAAACCCCGCAACAACAAAGCCAGGCTTTCCAAGATCAAGCATTGTATCTAGCTCATTGGGGACGCCTGCTTTTACTTTATTAACGTCCCACCATGCACCACCGACGCAGATGACTACATCGGAACGTTCAGCCATCCAATCACGCATTGGGGTCAAGCCGTCTGCAGCCTGGCCATCGCTGTTATCTGCAGGAACAATCTCTACAGAAGCGAATGCTCTTTGCTCTTCAATTTCAGCAGTGTACTCGTCAGTTGAGTAGCTCTTCGCCCGCACTAGAGTAAGTGCACCCTTGCTCCCACCGGCTTGGATGAAACTCTCAGCAGCTTTACGCAGTGGCTCAATGAACGACGGATGGCTCCCATGGACAATGGAGCCCCCTTCACTGAAGATTTTCGCTGCAAATTTCTGCACGAAATCCGCAATGTCTTCTTGCATTTCTTTGTTCGAGCCGGACAGGTGAACCCTGACTCCGGACAGACGCCGTGTAGTTGCCATGTGTAATACCTAAATTATCTAAAATGTCGAGTTCTACCAGCTAGTACTTCCAAGGGCGCGTTTTCAGCGACCGGTCAATTTAGCTGCGGTTTCAATCCAGTCTGCGATGTTTTCTCGGCCATTTTGAGCTGCGAAGTCGTATCTCTTGCAATACTTGGACAGTTTGACAACAACGTTACTGGTAGGGGCGTCAAACCACAGATCAGAGGCGGGGATGGCGGAGGAGTAATCCGAGTACTTCACCCATTTACCATTCTTTCGCTCCGCAAAATAAATCTTGCCGTTGGCGAGATAGACACCCACTTCATCCAGTGGGTTTGTACCTTTCACACCAAGCTTCTTCTCTTTATTTCTTACGCCATGGATATCGACCGTGAGCAGCCCATTGCCTTTCAATACGCTGCGCACAATCTCGTAACGTACCCACCGCCTAGCAGCGGTATACTGACCGGCAAGGACGCACGTCACTGAGGTGTTCTTGAGACCATTACGAAGGAAGGTCTTGAGCGATTCATCACTTTCCTTCTTAGAAGCTTCAAACACACTGCCGTCATAGAACCCTTCCGCCTCTTGATCCTTGCTGACGACCCAGCAATTCCTGACATTCCAGACTCGCCACACATCTTCCTGATAATGGAAGGAAAAAAAAGTTTTCCGTGCCATCCCTTACCTCTGTTCGTTTCATTGACAATACCTCTCACCCGCAGTGACTACAGGTCACTGTGGAATATGTCATAAGCGCTCGTCATGTAATGCGAACCCATCAAACAATGAGTGGCTAGAATTTGTTAAGATTACATCAATAATTTATAATAAATCAATGGGATGTATAACTTTCATTGTTAGCTAGATCCTTTTTAACCATTTCAACATGGGCAAAGCTAGGCGCTGCATCACTAACGGGCCAGATTATAACCAGAGCTGCGTAATCGCGGCTCATTGACCTTTTGGGTTGATGAAGCGCCCATCAAAGGTTGGCTATACCACCAGCATCATGTTGGCGGGGACGCGGCTTTCAATTTACTGACCAGCGATTGAAGTCGTCCTGATGCTGAAAGCTTTTTTTGCCTTTCACTGCGAGTCACCGAAGGGTTTATTAATTTCTTGTTTAAGTAGATGGATGTTCCCTTGGCTTCACCGGACTATAGCTGCATTAGAAAGCGGGCTAAAACCGTCAACTTGGCTTATCGCTTACGGAGCTGTGCCCCCCCGCTGCTCATGTTGTTATTGATGCCACAGGCCTTAAGGTTTTTGGCGAAGGAGAGTGGAAAACCCGTAAGCATGGTAAGGAAAAGCGTCTGGTCTGGCGTAAGTTACTCACATTAGTTTTTATATGGAAAACTCGAATAAATAAAGCTCGTGTCAGTATTAATACTAACAAATTATGGGGCGTGCGACGTGAGGTCGTATGAAGCGCTGTTCACCGCTCAACGAGTGAACCATCTGTATCACCAGGTGAACCTAGGAGCCTGAATAAAGTAGCGGCTCTGACAATGTAATGAAGATTGGTATTTTACCTATCGGGATCGAAATCGTGAGAAGACGATCCTCCTGATAACCACAAAATCGGGGGGGCTTCATGGCCTGCCGCTGATGATGGGAATGCCATATGTCCTATCTCGTTTGCTAAGAAAGCATCGATTATACATTCGGGGTCTGGTTGTGTTGAATCTTATGAGAGTATCTACCAACCCACCTACCTACCCAATTTAAGTCTAACGATTTAATATCAGTTCATTGGTAACGCCTAGTTGTGAGATTGCTAACTTGGGGAATTCTGAGTGGATCAACGTGTGTGAATTGAGGGCTATTTGGAATATGGCCGTTAGTCGCAATTTTTTGAGCTATTATTTTTGAGTAATGAGGCAAAGTCCTTGGTACATGGGCTCAGTCACCCACCCACCCAATTAAAACTAACAAAAAAAAATTCTTGATTAATCACAAACGCCTGTCATTAAGTGTTTATACGCACCTGTTTTTTCACCTGATGTACTCGCGCTATTTGCTGAACTTCCATCATGTTGATACGTAGCCCCTTTCTCAAAAGCATTTTCAAGCTCTTGTTTTGTTTTCTTAAGTGCTAAACCTGTACTGGTTTTATAGACTTTCTTGCCTGCGAAACGCGCCATATCAATTTCGATATCAGCAGCAATAATCACTAAATCAGCATCTGCAATTTCAGATTCTGTCAGTTGGTTTTTAGCACCAACAGAACCACGTGTTTCCACTTTAATATGGTGTCCAAGACGATTGCCTTCTTCTTCCAGCGCTTCCGCCGCCATGAAAGTATGAGCAACACCTGTTGGACACGCAGTGATAGCAACAATCTTCTTAATACTATTGTTAGAAGCTTGATTTTCATCTACTTGTGGAATGACGGCCAACACATCGGCTTGGCTAATCGCATTTTCTAGGTATGTTTTTGGCGATGTTAGGCACGCTGAAATATCAGATTGATACACTTTCTTCGATTTGAAACGGCTCAAATCTATAGTGCGATTAGCAGCAACAATGACACAGTCCGCTGCTTCGATTTGTTCGGCGGTAAGTGTATTACCACTTACGACACTTGACTGACACTCAATATTTGCCGTCCATTTTAATTCTGCCGCTGCTTTTTCAAGCAAACCCGCAGCGATGACGCTATTTGCAATACCGCTTGGGCAAGCTGTCACTATGGCTACTTTCATTATCAAAACCCTCTGATTCTTTTATTTTTTACGTAATTATATTTACGTTACTGGATAAATATTTGTTGGTATAAGCTAACTATCGTTCTATGCGAGTTGTACTTGTTCCATACACTGCTCAACACGTTCTAAGCTATCAACGCCAACACCAACTTGTGCCACAGCTAACGCAGATAAAGCCGTCGCAAATTTTAATGTTTGTTCTTTGTTCCATTGATTTAAGTGACCCCAACACATGCCAGCCACTAGCGTGTCGCCCGCACCTACAGTACTGACTACATTCATTTTTGGTGGTTTAGCAGAGAGCCAACCATCTTGATCTAGCCACGTCACACCGTGCTCGCCACGCGATACAACAACATTACGGACCCCTAAATTTGAGATCGTTTCAGCAACCTCGGTAATAGAAGCAAGTGTTGTCAGTGGCTTTCCAGCCCAATCCGCTAATTCATCATCGTTGGGTTTGATCAACCAAGGTGTTGCCTCAAGCCCTGCAGCTAATGCCGCTTTTGAACTATCGAATAGCACTTGTTTGCCTTGCTCTTGAAGCAGGCGAATCCATTGCGCACATTTTTCTGGTGACACGCCCTGCGGTAAGCTACCAGCCAACACAAACACATCATGTGTTTGTGCAAGTGCTAACAACGCTTGCTCAAACTGAGCAATATCCGCTTCTGTTACATTCACGCCAGGGAAGTTCAAGTCGGTAACTTTGCCTGAGTCTTCAACCACTTTTACATTAATACGCGTAGCTCCTGCTACACGTACAAAGGCATCATTCAAGCCTATTGATTCAAACAATTGGCAAAAAGGCGCTTGGTTATCCGCACCTAAAAAACCAGTCACAGTTACCTCAGCACCCAACTCAGCAAGCACTTTCGCGACGTTTACGCCTTTACCAGCAGGGTGTAACGAGCCGCGTTGAACTAAGTTAACGCTACCTGCGCTCAAGGTTTCAAGGGAACCAGTTAAGTCCAAAGCAGGGTTTAACGTCACAGTGACGACTTTCAGGTTTTTCACTGACATTATTTGCCCTCCCCTAAACCATTTGCGATAGCTTCACCAATTGCAGTTAATGCAGCGTCTGCATCAGCCCCTTGCGCTGTAAAATGTAATTTATGGCCATGCTTAACGCCCAATGCGATTACTTTCATTAAACTTTTCGCATTTACCGACTTACCTTCACCGTCAAGGTTGGCAACAAGAATATTAGATTCAAACCCTTTAGCGGTACTTACCAACATGGCACCCGGACGCGCATGTAACCCATGCGTATTACGGATCTGGAATGTCGCCTCAGAACCTTCTAGTGTTTCTTCTGTTAGTAGCGAGATCACTTTATCGCTGTCTGACGTTAGCAACTTGCTCACTTGCTGGTTGTAAAGCAGGTTTGTTAAATGCTTTAAATTTTGGACGTGAGCACTGTTACAAGCAGCAACCGCTAACAAAGCATTTACTGGCTGACCGTCTTGTTCAAAATGTTGTGATGGCTTAACAAAAGACAAGGTAGTACGAGTCACTGCTATATCTGTTTTTGCCAACCACAGACCTTGCCCTAAATAAGTCGGTTCTGTTGCCACCATATTCGCAACACCCTCAGCACCTAGCGCGTGTTTATTTTTGATCAAGCCCGCTGCTACAGCAGTCAATTGCAATAAGTCTGTCGCGGGGAAATCAAGCAGTACCAAGCTATTGTCAAAGTCTGCGTCAAGCTGAGCATCACCGTTAAGGATCGCAATGATGGTCTCTGCGCTACGACTTTCTTTTAATTTTTGTTCAACGCCATCAGCTGAAAGTACCTTTGTGAGCTGTTTAAGAATGCCTAAGTGCTCATCTGACTTAGCCGCAATACCTATCGCAAGGTAAACTGTTTTACCATCACCCCAGTTAACCCCTTGCGGAAAGTGATGAATTTTAACGCCCGTATTGTTAACTAACCCTCGGGTATCTGTCGTACCATGCGGTATCGCAATGCCATTACCCAAAAAAGTTGAGTTTTGCGCTTCGCGTGCCAGCATGCCATTCACATACCCAGTCGCAACAAGGCCACTTTGTTCTAACCCGCTAGCCAAAGCCTTAATTGCTTGTTCTTTATTGTCGGCAAATTGATCTAGCTGAATGTCGTTTGTCGAAAGCGATAACATGTGTTCATCCTCTTACGTTTTTGCACTCCCCTTTACTTAAGGGCAGCTACTACACGCTGTAATTATAAGAATAGCGAATCGCCTCTTTAGCTCGTCCTCCCCCCAACTTTAGTCCCTCGTTGGAATCGCTAATTAAAGCTGAACCACAAGCTGAAACGATTCAGCAAAAAGCAAAATTAAAAGTTTCAGCACAATCTGAGAGAGTTCTCCATCTCTGCTGAAACCTTTCAGCTGACATGCTGAAACCTTTCAGCTATGATTGCAAACACTAGTAGAGTGATCAGTTACCAAATTTTGATCAACCGCACAATTATTCCTGTTAGAGATAGAAAATGACGCTAGATGAAATTGCAAAACTTGCGGGGGTTTCACGAACAACGGCAAGTTATGTCATCAATGGGAAAGCCAGCAAATACCGTATTAGTGAAAAAACACAGCTAAAAGTAATGGCTATCGTTAATGAACATAACTTCAGGCCAGACCACGCAGCGACGTCTTTACGCGCAGGTAGCAGCCGATCGTTTGGTTTGATCATCCCAGATCTTGAGAATAGTAGTTATGCCAAGTTAGCTAAGTTACTTGAGCGCGACGCGCGTAAAGCAGGCTACCAACTAATCATCTCATGCTCTGACGACGATCCAGAAACTGAGATGAAAGTCGCTGACACTTTACTTAGTCGACGAATAGATGCACTCATTGTGGCCAGTGCCCTTTCGCCTGATAACGACTTTTATAAAAAAATCCAAACTGGTGGCGTGCCTGTTATTGCCATTGACCGCGCGTTAGATGATGAAGTCTTTGCTAGTGTGATCAGTGAAGATCTTGAAGGCGCTTACGAACTCACTCAATCTCTACTGCGCAAACCACTAACAAGTATTGGCATCATAGGCGCAGTTAAAGATCTTGGTGTTTCAGTTGAGCGTGAGCAAGGCTTCTTCTCTGCCCTTCGGGCACACGCTAATGATGTAACCGTACAGACGGCTTACGGTGATCATTTTAGCCAGGAGGAAGGGTTTCGCATCGTTAAGGAATGGATTAAGCAAGGCACGATGCCAGATGCGATTTTGGCAACATCCTACACTTTGTTTGAAGGAATATTAGATGGCTTACTGACTCAGCCTGAATTACTCACTAAAACCCAACTAGCGACATTTGGTGATAATCGCCTATTAGACTTTCTTCCCAACAAAATTCAATCATTACCTCAGCAATTTGAGCTGATTGCTGAAAATGCTTTAGAGCTAGCACTAAATGCGGTTGCGGGGAGATATAGAACAGGTGTTGAAGTTGTATCGAGGAAAATAAAGAGACGCTAATACACAGCTTTAGCGATTAACGTCTCTTTTACAGCTGTCTATAGGCGTAATAACTTAAATTACGCCTTAACAGTTATGCGAGTGCTGCTAACTTCTCATTCGCTTTAAGAAGTAAAGGTTCTTTCTTAGTAACACAGTAAGCGACAAATTTTTCTTTTGGCAGCATCATTCGTACTGGCGCTGGTAAAAACTCGTAGCCGTTTTCAAAAAAAGAATCGATATAGCCAGGCTGGTTGAGTTTATCGCCTGCTACAGCGACTAACTTCTCGACTAAAATAGCTTCTATTTTTGGCCAATGCGCCTGCATTATCTCATCAATACTATTACCGCCAACTTTGTCTGCAGCTAACTGAGTTGCTTTTTCTTTTAATTTACCAAACATTATTATTGCCTCGTTTTTGATGGTAGCAATACTAAATGAATCACTTTTAACGTCTAAAATAT
>NZ_NOIF01000179.1 GCF_002265265.1 Photobacterium sanguinicancri | reverse complement strand
ATGTGTTTGTTTTTTTGTTTAATTAATTGACACTTATACCGTCAGCTATATCATAAGCCGACTTTGCACCCGTTACACATTTTTTAGTCTTCTATAAGGTTCATTAATAATGCATTATAAGAACTTCTCTGTAGGAAAGAAGATTGGCGTTGTCTTTTTTTCTATAGGCTTAGCTGTTGCTGCACTAGGCTATTTTTTAATTTCAGAAATTTCAGCTATCAAAAGTAATCTACTAGACATAACGGATGGCACTATGCCAAGGATCGTTCTGGTACAAGATTTACAAACAGATATTGCAACGCTACGAATGGATGAGTTTTTTCTGTTATCCAATAGTAATAAAGACGAAGTGAATACGGTATTAACCAGTATTGAAAAAGCAAATCGTAACGTTTCTGCCATGCTTGAACAGCTTCAATCAATGTCGATCTCATCTGAATATCGTAATCAACTTCAGAGTGTTATTAGAGATTGGGATATATATGTATCGAGCAAGAATGGTTTTTCATCAGCAATAAAAAATAAAGAAATAACTCTCGCGAATAAAATCACATATGATTCCTATCAGGCATTCAATACTCTTCAAAGCTCTCTAGACAAACTATTAAACCTAGCTAATGAAGAAAGTATGAGTGAAAGAGATCAAGCATTAAATAATGTTCAGCAGTCAAATACATTTACATTAATTGGCATCCTATTATTAATCGCTTTCATGGTTGTTATGAATTTATTCTTAACTCGTCAGGTTTGTTTGCCTCTATCGCTTGTGACTACTCTTGCAGGTAAAATTGCAGCGGGTGATTTGACGCACCGTTTAAATCGAGAAAATATTGGTAATGATGAACTTGGTGTCTTAGCTGATTCATGTGTCACCATGCAAGATCACTTGCGTGACTTAGTGAATGATATTTCAAGCTCGGTTACTCAGTTAAGTGCGGCGATTGAAGAAGTGAGTACGGTTTCATCAAACGCATCGGACGGCATGAAGCACCAGCAAGATGAACTGACTATGATTGCAACGGCCATGAACCAGATGCAGTCAACAGTACAAGAAGTCGCAAATAACACCGAAGATGCTTCAAGCGCCGCCAACAAAGCAACGGAAGACGCGAATGAAAGTACCCGCGTAGTTACGAAGAACATCGAAGAAATTCAACGTGTCGCTAGTGTTATTGAGCATGCTGGCGAAATGGTGACTCAATTAGAGCAAGACTCAGCCAGCATCAGCATGGTGGTTGACGTGATCAGTGGTATTGCAGAGCAAACTAATCTTCTCGCATTAAATGCGGCCATTGAAGCGGCACGCGCTGGCGATCAGGGACGCGGCTTTGCTGTTGTTGCAGATGAAGTTCGAACACTTGCTGGGCGTACATCCGAGTCAACCAGCGAGATTATTGCGATTATCGAAAAGCTACAAAAACGGGCGAAAGACACCGGTGAGGCAACCAAAGAAAGTTGTGTGTTAATTCAGTCTTGCGTTGAACAAACAGAGCTAACAGGCACACACATTTCACAAATTGAAGGTGGGGTGAACCAAATTGCTAGCATGAACATGCAAATAGCAAGTGCATGCAGTGAGCAAACATCCGTGACTGAAGAGCTTAGTCGAAATGTCGAGAATATTAATGAGTCTTCTCATAGCGTAGCGGCGGGTTCTGAACAAACGTCGCAAGCCTGTGTTGAATTGAGTCAACTTGCAACGGGCCTTCAAAGCATGGTCGGGCGTTTTAAGATTGTGTAGCTAACATAAACTCAGCTCTTATTTATCTGTAAACATTTCAAGCCTTACTGGATCCAGTAAGGCTTTTTCTTGTATGGCTGTTAATGGGAATTGTTTATTGATTTCTCAATATTCAGCAGGTGAAATTGTTTTTTACCTCTACGCAAGACTAAGTACTGCTGTTGTAGTGGTAAGTAGGCGCTAAGGTCATCGGAAATAGCTGTTTCGCCATTAACACTGATGGCTTGATTAGCCATAAACTCCCGAGCCTGTCTGTTAGACGATGCAAGACCACTCTTCACCAGTAGAGCTGGTAGTGAAAGTGTAGTATCAAGGGGGCTACAAGGTAGACCATCTAACTCTAATTGTTGCAATTCAGCCAGCGTGAGCGACTGTAGTTCACCAGAGAATAGTGCGAGACTAATACGTTGTGCAGAAAGTAGCGCGTCTTCACCGTGTACCAACGTTGTTAAGGCTTCTGCCAGTATTTGTTGTGCTTGCGGTTTACCGTTACGAATCGAATCTTGGTGTTCAATGTCTGCGATAGCCTCGACACTTAAGAAAGTGTAGTAACGCAAGAAATTGTAAACATCAGCATCAGCACTATTTAACCAAAACTGGTAAAAGCTGTAGGGTGATGTTTTGGTCGGGTCGAGCCATACAGCACCGCTTTCCGTTTTGCCAAACTTTGTACCATCTGATTTAGTGATTAACGGTAGCGTCAATCCAAAGACTTTCTGTTGGTTTAAGCGGCGCGTTAAATCGATACCACTGGTAATGTTTCCCCATTGATCGTTCCCGCCAATTTGCAAGCTACAGTCATGCTCCTGATTAAGGTGCGCAAAGTCGTATGATTGCAGTAATGAATAAGAAAACTCTGTAAATGAAATCCCTTGTTCTGGGCGATTTAAACGCTGCTTTACGGACTCTTTATTGATCATCGCATTTACTGAAAAATGCTTACCAATATCACGGAAAAAACTGATGATATTCATGCCTGAAATCCAATCAGCATTGTTCAATATGGCCGCGGGATTTGATTGTTCACTGTGTAATACATGCTGTATTTGGCCGCGTAAATCTGCAACCCACTGCTTTACGGTTTGTTCATTATTAAGCGTACGTTCATTGGCTTTAAAACTTGGATCACCAATCATACCGGTGGCACCACCAACGAGTGCAACAGCACTATGGCCGGCAAGTTGAAAACGTCTAAGCATGACTAAAGGAACCAAGTGACCGATGTGCAAACTGCCTGCTGTTGGATCGAAACCACAATAGACAGTGCGTGACTCAGCCAAGTGTTGTTGCAGTTCATCGCTGTTAGATGCTTGTGCAATCAGCCCGCGCTGTTGCAATTCTTTGAATAAGTCTTGGTTGATAGTCGACATATTGATTCCTGTAGAACGAGATATGCTGCTATCCTGACGTGAATTACCTCTCTTTTGGTTATCCCTATAGGGATAGAGAGGGCATTTTGTTATGCTAACCGACTTGTTTCTTTGTGTGAAAGAAAGTTATGAACAATACGGCATGGTTAACAGCCTTAGCCCAAACCATCAATGCACAGAATAAAGCAAATTTTGCCTCTACATTGGTGGCATTGATTCGTCTGCATGTTGATTTCGACTGTGTTGTGATCTTGGGGTATAACCGCCAGCGCCGGCCCGTGTATCTGTACGATGCAATACCGGAAAACAGGGAGCTATTGTTCCAGCATTATCTTAATCGTTCTTATGTTGATGACCCTTTTTTTCGTGCTTTTGAAGAAGGGGTGGAACAAGGAGTGTATCGGCATGATGAATTGGCTGCTAAGTTAGGAATAAACCCTGATTACATTAATGATTTTTATCAATCGACGGGATGGAGCGATGAAGTTGGGTTCGTGATCCCACTCGACACTGACAGGTGCGTGGTGATCAATATTGGCCATTTACAGGATAAAGCTTCTGGGCAGCTCTCTACTGAGAAAAAGAAGCAAATACAGAGCCTGCATCAAATATATGACGTTATTGCTGCGTTGACTCGACAGCATTGGTTGAATCAATCTTTTTTATTGGCAGATGCCCCCGTCAATAATGCACGTATTCGTTATGCCGTGGAGCAGGCAATCGATGAATTTGGTCAAGCTGTTTTAACGGAGCGTGAGCATGATGTACTGAAATTAATCGTGCAAGGTTTTGATTCAAAAGCGATAGCTGAACAGCTTAATATTGGAATGGGAACAGTGAAAAACCATCGTAAAAAAATATATGCCAATTTGAACGTTTCATCCGTTAGTGAGCTGTTCGGGTTGTTTTTGAATTACTTGATCACTGTAGATACCGCTAATAACGCTGTGATGGAATAGTCTTGTTTGATATCGAATTGATTGGATTCGTTGTTGAAATCGCAGATATTAGATGTGAGTTCATAATAGGGGGAAGTCGGGGGAGACATCGCAAATTAATATCTATAACGAATACAGTGAAAGGTGTAATATAGCGTTTGGTTTGATCAAATCTCTGGTGTGATAAGCAGCGAATGGTCATGAAAATGCTTCAGTGAGTAGATCCGTGGCGACAATAACTTTAAAAGATGAAAAGGTCTTCATCGACTCTCATTACGGCGTCGTTATACACCGTGATTTCAAGCCCCTCTATGCCGATGATACGTATGCAACTCATTATGGTTACACATCGAGTGAAGAGGTCCTCGCGCTTCCGTCATTGCTACAACTTATTTCTGAACCTGAGCATGCAAAGGCACTCGCGACGTATGCTGGCGTTATGTCTGGGCGGTTAAAACCAGGGGTATCGATAGCGCAGGTAATGAGCTTATCGTCCTTACTGTTGACCACGTTATTGAATGGCAGGGTGAACCTGCGATGCAGATTACGATCATTGATCTGAGTTCGCAGATTGAAACCCAGCGTCAACTTAAAGCCAGTGAGGAGCGTTATCGCGAGTTGATTGATGGTTCAATTCAAGGCATTGTGGTTCATCGTGATTTGACCCCCTTATTTTGTAATCGAGCTTATGCGCAGATGCATGGTTTCGATAATGAACAAGCCATGATTGAATATGGTTCAATTATGCCTCTCATTGCACTGCCATTTCATCAGCAAGCCCTCGACGAGAGCGCCGCTCTTATTAACGGAGCCTCTGAAACAATCAAAGCAGAAGTAAAAGGCTTTAAGGCTGATGGCTCTACGATTTGGTTAAGCTTATTGTCACGTCCTGTGATTTGGGATGGTGAATTAGCGGTACAAGTGACAGCTATGGATATCACCGAACAACATGTACTGCGTGAAAAACTAGAACACCAAGCTAACTATGATGGGTTGACAAACTTGCTCAATCGCCGAGCAACCTCCGAAATTCTGACTCAGCAATTTGAGGTCGCTAGCGCTGAAAATCAACCGTTAAGTTGTGTCATGATAGATCTCGATAATTTTAAACAGCTCAATGATCAGTATGGGCATCAGATTGGTGATGAAATATTGTGCCTATTCGCAACTGTTAGCCTTCAGAATTTAAGAGAGACCGATATTATAGGGCGCTGGGGGGGCGAAGAGTTTATCTTGAGCTTACCAGGGCATGATCAATTGCAAGCGGCTGCAGTTGCCAATCGACTATGTCTGGCATTGTCTCAAGTGGCCGTAGAAACAGAGCTTGGACCGTTATTCTTTTCAGCAAGCATGGGGGTTGCAACCATGAGTCCTGAAATCACCTCACTGGATCAGCTGGTATCGAAAGCCGATCGTGCGTTATACCAAGCAAATCATGATGGCAAAAATTGCGTGGCTTTGTTCAATGATATTGAATCGTAAAGCAGATCTACTGTCATCACCTTAGCCGCATAGTGTTTTTCCCTCCTTTATCCATCGATTCACAGTACTGAATATTGTTGCAAAATAGTACTTCTTGCCATCACTATAGCGCACACTTAAGAAACATCTCCTATTCACTCCTCGATATAGATTAATGTGCTTTAAATCACACCAAAACCACCCTTGAAATATAATCCTTAACATCCTAGTTACATTGTGTTTATTATGCCGTATACAAATCAATCAAAAAGCAATGTAAAACAGGGAGTGTTTCATGCAATCAGTAGTCGATTTTCTGAATGGAATCATTTGGAGCCCAGTACTTATTTACTTGTGTTTGGGGGCGGGGTTATTTTATTCCGTTACTACGCGCTTTGTACAATTACGTCATTTTCGTGAAATGTGGCGTCTTTTGTTATCGGGGAAAAGTTCAGATAAAGGGATCTCATCTTTCCAGGCTCTAGCTGTTTCATTATCAGGTCGAGTTGGTACGGGTAATATTGCAGGTGTTGCTGCTGCCATTGGTTTTGGTGGCCCCGGTGCTGTCTTTTGGATGTGGGTTGTTGCATTTTTAGGTGCTGCGACTGCGTACGCTGAATCGACGCTGGCACAGATTTACAAAGAAGAGGACGAAGGTCAGTTCCGTGGTGGCCCTGCCTATTACATTGAAAAATGTATGGGGCAAAGTTGGTATGCTTGGATCTTTGCGATCGCAACGATCTTTGCGTGTGGCGTATTACTACCCGGCGTGCAATCAAATAGTATCGGTAACGCTGTTGAAGCTGCATTTGGTTCAGGAGCGATGATCGAAACTGCGATTGGCACTTTTAGCTTCGCAAAAATTGCGACTGGCACCATTATTTCGATCATTCTTGGTTTTATCATTTTTGGTGGTGTTAAGCGTATTGCGCACTTTACGCAAATTGTTGTGCCATTTATGGCATTGGCGTACATCATTATCGCGTTTGTTATCATTCTACTAAACATCAGCCAAGTACCTGGTATTGTCATGATGATTTTAGGTGATGCATTTACACCAATGGCGGGCTTTGGTGCTGCAATTGGTTGGGGTGTTAAGCGTGGTGTTTACTCTAATGAAGCAGGCCAGGGTACAGGCCCTCATGCTGCCGCGGCTGCGCATGTTCAGCACCCTGCCCAGCAAGGTTTAGTTCAGTCATTCTCTATTTACATCGATACACTGCTAGTGTGTTCTGCTACTGCATTTATGATTCTTCTTACTGGAGCTTACAATGTACATGGTGGTGGAGAAGGGGCATTTTTAGTTCAGAACCTATCGGCAGAAATTGGCGCAAATGGTCCTGTCTTTACGCAAATGGCGATTGAAAGTGCGCTACCAGGGTTAGGGAAACCATTTATTGCTTTTGCACTGTTTTTCTTCGCCTTTACTACGATATTGGCTTACTACTACATTGCAGAAACGAACATTGCGTTCATTCGTCGTAAGTTCAAAGTGTCGGGCATGATGTTTGTGTTGAAGATTGTCCTGATGGTGTCGGTGTTCTACGGTACGGTAAAAGCCGCAGATCTGGCGTGGGCTATGGGTGATGTTGGTGTTGGCGTTATGGCGTGGCTGAATATTGTGGGTATTTTAATTATCTTTTTTATGTCAAAACCCGCACTTAAAGCGCTGGAAGATTATGAAGCACAGCAAAAAGCAGGCGTGACAGAATTTACGTTTGACCCTGTAAAACTTGGCATTAAAGGCGCGGATTACTGGGAGAAAAAATTCCATGGTAAAGCAGCGGTTAAACCAGAAGATGCAGATGGCAGTGCACCCGCTAAATCAACGGTGTAGTCATCCAGATGAGATATAAGGCTCAGAAGGATTAAAATGCGAGAGGTTACCCCATGGGTAGCCTCTTTTTTGTTTCGTTTATATTAACCGCCAGCAGTCAGTATTAACCACAAACAAACCATGAGTGGGCTGGGGCCGTGATATAAGCTCGGTCGTGCCATTCTAGTTTTTCCATAATGGGGGCGGTACGAATATCACCTTTCATTTTTGCTGTTACTAAGACCCGAACTTTCCCTACATCGACACTTTCGACTGTACCTAAAAAGGTATGGCCAAGAGGGCTATTGTTTGCTTGATCATATAAACAGACGGTTTGCCCCGTGGAATTGTAGATATATAAGCTTTCCTGATCCCATGTTTGATCGTCGAGTGGGGCAACTGGCGTTTGATATAGCTGACCGTAGCTGTCGTTTTTAGACATTAACTGCCTAGTTGAAGAGTAAGGCTGGTAACCTAATATTTTGGCCGATGCTCGCCATTCATCCTCGGCGGCATCCGTATTTTCTATTACACGCATTGTAACAAATGGGCCATCAAGGCAGAGATCAGCCCAAAGTTCTGTGCTTGAAATTCGGGCATAAAAAATAGGCGCTTCTTCAATAGTGTTGGCATTACTTACACACCAAGTCCCTGTGGACTGATGAACTAACTTCCCTTGATTTGCATCACAGGTACGCTTTGCGAGTTGTTGGTACTCGGCTATATCAGTGGTGGCACTTTCTGGGCTGGTGGCGCAATAACGATATGCAAAAGAATAGGTATCTTTAGGATAAAACAGACCTTTATCAACTACCGAACCATTTCGACGAGCATCGGTCATGTCAATGTAGACTTGGGTGGAATGTAAAAAAAGCAGATCGGATGATTTAGTGAGTAAGGGGGTAGAGCTACAGGCTGTTAGTGTTAGCAGTAGAGTCGTTAACAACCATTGTTGTGATTTTTGAAATATAGCCATACACGCCTCTTTTACAGACAGGGGTTAAACAAGTGTAAAAGAGTCACGCTGAAGCTGGATGTCTTAGAAATGAAACGAAGTGATTTCTATTTATGGGAAGCAAATAGGAATGCGGTAAAAAGTAAGCCACAGAGCGGTGGCTTACTTTTAACGATCATTGGCAAATAACTGTTACAAATAGCTACTTACTCAGCGTTTCATCTAACCACTGGTTAAATTGCCCTTTTGGCAGCGCGCCATTTAATTGATCAATCATCTGACCATTTTTGAAGACCATAATCGTTGGAATGCTACGAATACGGTATTGTCCTGCTAGCGCTTGTTGCGCTTCGGTATCTATTTTAACAAAGCGTGCAGCCCCTGATTTTTCAGCAGCCACATCTTCAAAAATGGGAGCAAAGCCAACACATGGGTTACACCACGGAGCCCAGAAATCGACAACAACAGGTGTGTCGCTTTGAATTAGCGAAAGAAAGTTATCGCTTGTTCCTTCAACGGGTTTGCCGTCAATCAAGTTTTCTTTACAAGCGCCACAAGTTGCAGTCTCTTCAAGACGTTCAATAGGTAAACGGTTCATTGCTTTACAGTGTGGGCAGCGTGTGGTCATTGTTGTCATCATTATTCTTCCTGTACTGACTATGAAAACAATGTAACTGTTCACTAGTTAAAGCTAAAGCGGATTATTTGAATGGCTGTAATAGATAGAATCGATGAAGGCTTGCTTTATCACTCTAAGCTCGGTGGGCGTAGCCTTGCGTCTCCGCTGCCGAGCATCTGGTTATTCTATTATTTGATCGTTTTCTTACGCCAAGATTGCGATAACGCTAATGCTAATGGAGTTTGCTCTGATGATTGGCTTAATGAGTGCGAGCGGGGTGTCACAATTCCTTGCTGCCACAATGTACGTAAATGCATAAAGCGCCTGAAAAGAGGTGAAAATAAGCTAATAACATCCATGGCTAACCAAGGTAGTGGCGTAATAAATACTGGCTTACCCGAGCTTAGAGTCAGACAACGCGCGATATCAGCAATACTGGCTTCATGGCCTGCGTAATAACTGATGTGGAGTGCTCCTTTATTGGCTTGGCTAGGACAATCCGTAAGATGTGTAGCAATCGAACTTGCAAGATCAGGCAAATAGGTCCAATGGTGTTGTAAATTGGCAGCGCTTGGTGATTGGATATACAGGCGATCGTCAGTCTCTTTGATCAATAACCCGAGATAGCCTTCATTATTGCGGCAATCTAATGTATGCCCTAAGCAGACAACATGTATCTGTTCACAATGTGAACTTGCGGCTTCTAACCGCTGAAGGAGAGCGCTTGGAACAGAGATTGGAATGGGGTTCTTTTTACGCCAGAAAGCTAAAGACGGTAGCCAGTTTGTGCTGAAGTCGTATTGATTGGTTGTGATAACCAATTGAAGCTTCAGGTTTTCACATAACGTAATGATGGTTTCTAATGAAAAAGGGGCGTTGGTTTCGTCACTTTCATAAGGCTGATGAAAAAAGACGGTGTCGACTTCTTCAGCGAGTTGATATAGAAAATCAAGGTCTTCAGGTAGTAGCTCTGCTAATGTTAAATTTCCCAGTATTGGTGCAGTAGTTTCAGTATCACTAACGACGCCAAGCACATCCCATTCATGCTGAGTCAAAGATTCGCATAAGCATGATCCCATCACATGCTCTACGCCTAACACTAAGGCTCTTTTCATCTTTACCTCTCGCTACAATGATTATTTATATTTCTTTGTGTGTATTGTCTGCTCTATCTTTTATAGCGAATCAAACTAGAGGCTGACTATTGTTTTATATAGAATAAAAAGGGATTGCGATGCTAATCGCATAACACATGAAGTTTAGGTGTAAGAGGGTGTTTCAAATGCGGTATATGTTGTGCATGTTTAACCTAATTTCATGCACTCAAGGAGGGGAATACCGATGCTGGCTTACGGCTCATGTCTAAACTGCAAAAAAATCGCATAAATACAGTTGGTTTATTCAGCATGATTGATTTATTTAGGGTGTTTATAGTTTAAAAATTAGTTTAGATACCGATGTGTGTCTCACTTTTTTGCTAAACAAAAGTTTAAAATTCGATGTAAATTTAAACAAAAGCAAACGATACCCACAGTTTTTTTTGATCTTAACCCGTAA
>NZ_NOIF01000178.1 GCF_002265265.1 Photobacterium sanguinicancri | reverse complement strand
CAACAAGAGATGTATCTTAATTAAGATACATCTCTTGTTATGCGTATGCGGTTATAGATACAAATTACTACTTAATCGCGGCCTTTTTTGCGTTACAAGGTTGCACTTTTCAGGTGCCTGAAAGGTCAAGGCTAATGCGATTCAGTGGATGAAAAGAGGTCAATTTAACGTAATAGGCACTTAGCGCACCGAATTTGTAAGCACAAAGAGATAATGTCCTATTTCTATCTACGTCAAAAGGAAGTGTTGTATGGCTACTACAGTGTATTTTGAAGAAACGGTGAATGATCAGGGTGATGTAAATGAAATGGATATTGAGCTTGGGCGCTCCTCTTTCTATGAGGAAGATAGTATCTACATCAAGGTTGATGGAAAGTTAGTGATAATGGATCGAGCTACAGCCAAAAGATTTGTCGAGGCTGTCACTGATGTTGGCCATTATCACGGATTCATAGGTTAGGTTTAAGGTTGCCACCAAGTAGCGGTCTTTGTCGTGTGTCTGAATACAAATATTTTAATGTTGCTGAAATTTGAAAAAACGTGTCGATAATAGGTAGCTCTTGAAATTCTTTGGAGCTAAAAAATGGGGAAAATTTTCGATAAATTAAAAGTATTAACGAACCTTTTAAAAGTGATAATTGAATTTTTAAAATTGTATTCTTCTAGTGCTATTTAACGTAAAGCCCGTAACAAGAATTACAGAAGGCTGCCAACTGGCGGCCTTTGCTGTATATGGACGTTACACGATCATGTCAGTTCGTGGCCGATTCAACATAACAGCCACTTAGTGAACAGAAATTGAAATCAATGATAAATAGTGTTCAATAATCTTCGCTTTTGGGCTATGGCTATTTTTTAACAAGGTGATTTGCTGTGTAACGTTCGCAATGCTTTCTTTAGTACGGGCTTGTGAACGTGCCTCTAAGGCTAAAAAAACCCTATCTCGCATAGGTATGGATTGCAGCTGTAAACGCAGCAGCTGTGGTTACAGCCGCTGTACGGCATTGGTATACCAACAGCTTAGTGCTTGCTGCTCACAACCTTGATGCAGTACTACTTACTCGAATCTCATCATTGTTGTTGATATTCGGTCAGCCTAACGCACTATAACTTTAACTTCCCTGTAAATAATACAACATCCTCCATATCAATTAGATTCCCGACGTTTACCTAAAAAAGCTTATTAGATGGCATGATCTTTTATTGTTAATCGGGTAAGGGGGTTATTTCCTAAAAAATAGTATCAATAACATTAAATTTTAGGTTGTGGGTATGTGTGTTAAATCGAAGATTTATCCACATATCCATGACATAGATCCCAATATATAGATCCTATATAGATCCTATATAGATCCCCAAACGCGCTAGCCCTTTGTATACGTGGCCTAGAGAGAATGTAGGTGTATTCTAATTGGGTTTTAGGTGTATTCTAATTGGGTTTTAGGTGTATTCTAATTGGGTTTTAGGGTGTATTCTAATTGGGTTGTTAATTTAAACATTGTGGACAAAATGGAACGACCTTTAATCTCTTTGCCTTCAACGGAAATTACTCAACCTTCCGATATTAGTTTAGTTTCAAATTCAGTAACAAGCGTTCAGCCGAATGTCTTGCTTCGCACCGGTGTTTTTACGCCTGTTGGTCGCAAAACAAACACTTATGATGTTAATCGTATGGACTTAACGCTTGATTTGGTCAATTTAGATCTATGTCAAAAGGAAGGCTATGATTCGGTTACTGTAAAAGGTACCCGTTTGAATATTGAGACAGATTTTAAAGTGTGGTGTGGCATTGTTCTGGTCTTTAGTCAGTACGGTTTGTCATCAAATACCATTTCACTTAAATTTAGTGAGTTTGCAAAATGTTGTGGCTACCCTAGTCGTCGTTTTGATAAAAATCTTCGTAAACAAATTGGTGACTCTTTAGAGAGGATCCAAAGCCAAAGTTTGTCTTTTCGCCGCAAAGGGGCAGAGAAGGCAGTGCATACCGGTATGTTACTAAAAGCACGTTACGACGGTGATGAAGATTTTGTCGAATTAATGGCAGATGAAACCTTGTGGGATCTCTATCGTCTTGATTATCAAGTTCTTGTAAGTTTAAAAGTATTGGCTAAGTTACCCAGGGCAGAGGTCGCACAGTGTTTGTATTTATATTTTCTCGCACTACCTGAAAATCCAGTACCTGTTTCTTTTAGTCGTTTAAGAGAACGATTAAGGCTTGAAACGTCAATCAAAGAAGCGAATCGAAAGATCAAAACTGGGATTAAAAAACTGGAATCGATAGGCTTTTTAACTGGTAGCTTTTTGGTCAAAAAAGGCGAGCAATACTATGCCATTGATAAACGATTTAAAAAATTAAACAATTCAGCACTAAAGAGTATTTCTGCCTGAGTCTATTTTTGGTGTATCCCTAGTGGGTTTATTACCCAATTAGAATACACTCTAACGTGTTTGAATCGTGTTAGGTGTATCTCGAGTGGGTTTATTACCCAATTAGAATACACCCATATCTGTTGTTGCTGACTAAATCTACAGAGCTATAGTTTCTAGCCTTACACTGCGCTTATTTTGTGTATAGCACTGATGCTATACAAAGGTATCTACCTGATCATATTAAGTTTTACTTGTTTTATCGCATCAACAATTTCTTCATGCGAGTGCATTTGAAGTAAATAAACGGCGGCTCTTACTAGCTTGGTGTCGTTGATTTCTCGTGCGCTGCCTAACGTATTTATCACCAATTCCATGCTTTCAGATTTGATGTCATCAGCCAGTGTTGTTAGCCCTACTCGTTCCCCGCTTGTAAAGCGAATAGGAAGTGGGGTTATTTTGGTTGTCGGTATTGTTGCAAAGACATTACCTTTCGGCTTTCTCTCTTTTTGTTCTTGCTTTTGCTGTTGTTTTGCTTTGCGTTCAAGGGCTTTTAATTGAGCGCGCTCGGTTGGCGTTAATTTCTTTTTGCTCTTAAGTTGGTTTAGTAATTGATTGTCGACATTAAGCATGGGCAATGATCTCTTTGGCTAACTCTTTATAGTAACGAGCCGCAACGTGACCACGATTAATAACGCTGGCTGGTTCATGTTCGTATTCGGATTCAGCGAAAAGACTACGATCCCAAATAATGGTTTTAGCGGTATTGTTTGGCCAGCGACTCGCTAAATACTCTTGTCCGTAGGCAAGTGATTTTTTCGCTGTCTTGTTGATTTTTGATGCGACGACCAGAAACGAGATCTCATCTTCTTCAATAAACTTTACGTCTTGAATATGTTCGATGAGAGCTTCGACCCCATCAAGTGAGTGTTCTTTAAATTCTGTAGGAAAGATAAATTCAGTTGCAGCCATTACAGCATTTAAACCTAATACAGAGGTGCCTGGATTGGTATCAATTAATATAAAATCATAGTTGTCTGTGATTTTACTTAAATGCAGTTTTAGGCGTTCTTCTCGTCGCGTTAAAGAGATCATATCCATATCAAGTTTGGTCATGATATCGCCACGGCGGCCAGGAATGATATGTAAATTATCTTGTTCTTTATCAGCTACAATCGCAGGGTAAATAGCTTTACTGATATCGAATTTTCTGTCGAGTAAGGCATCACCAATATAGTATTCACAATCGTCATTCGTAAGAAATTTGGTACTGTCACCTTGCCCGTCAAAATCAAGTACCAAAACACGATTACCGAGTTGGCTGAGTTCATATGCAAGGTTCACAGTTGTTGTTGTTTTGGTTACGCCGCCTTTACGACAGCCGACCATAATTATTCGAGTCATGCGATAGTACCCTTTATGTATAGCATCAATGCTATACATAATATCTCCAGATATTTCCAATGTATAGCATTGATGCTATACATTGCTATGTCGATAACAACAGAGAGATTACTGAGGATTTAGGGATCGGTGCGGCCAGCCAGTCGTTGGCTTTCTTTTGTTAGTGATCTTAGTTTGTCATAGGTGAGTGTTTCATTTCCTATTGTCCACTGGGTCTTTGATAGAAAGTGGGTGATACGTTCTTTTTCATTCTTTAGTCGTTGATGGCCGGATTGAGCGTTGTTTCGAGCTTTTGATATTTGTTGTATTTCAGCATCAAATCGAGCTCTTTCTTGGTTGTATTGTTCGATCATGCTTTCTATTTGCTCTTTGGCGGATTTTTCCTGCTGTTGAGCTGTTTTCTCTCTTGTTTGGATTGTAGATTCTCTCTCTAACACGTGATTTTTGAGAGTGTGGTAGTTTTCCCATTCTGTTTCGAGTTCTTTTTTAACCTTGGTTAATTGATCTTGATACGCTGCTTTTACTTTGGCTTCAGCCCACATTTCCGTTCTTTCTTTGTCATCTTTCGCATTGGATTCGGCTTTTTTAGCGCGTTCTTCCGCGTGGCGTTGTGCTTCTTTTGCTGCGATTATTTGGTGATTCTGTAAGCCGTTGAAGATGTACACTGTAAGAGGAATGAGGATAAAGAAACTTAAAATAAACAACATCCAAACGGGCCAGAGACTGTTGAAAATATTCCATAGTCCTCTGGTGCCAACATAATCATAAACAATGGGGTTTTTATCTTTGAAGTTAACGAGTCCCCATTCGCTTGTCGTATTTTTTGCCTCCCAAATATCGGTAATTAATATGGCATTATCAACGTGGTGATAGCTCCAGTTTGCCGTCCAGGCTATACCGCCAAGAACAGCAAGTAACACAATCCATCTCATCGCAGATAAACCTCGGTAATATCAGGGCGGAAATGCCCCATTTCTTGGGAGACCACTTCGAGAGCGTCCTTATAGGGCATCACTTTTTGCAGTTCGCTCATTCGCTCTTGGGCGTAGCTATGACGTAGCCCATGAGCACCGGTGCTCCAATTTAATGACCGATTTGATGCTGTGCTGAATGAGCTAGACCAACGATTGCCACCGTTGATGTCGTAATGGGTGATGTAATTCACCCCTCGGTCGGTGATCTGTGATGGTTGCTCTAGTCTTCGCATTTCGAGTCTTCCAACGAGATCTCTCGGGATAAGAATTTCACGAATGAGCCCGCCTTTTCCTTCTACGGTGTAACGTTTTCCTTCTCGATGTGAGAATTTTTCTGCTCGTGCCGGTCTTGGATCTGGATGGCGTTCATCGATATGTTGCAGGGTATGAAGCTCATGGGCACGAAGGCCGGCGGCATGTGCAATCTCAGTGGCGAGAGCATTGCGTTCGGTTTGTGCGTCCGCAATCATTTTTGCTTGAACTGGGGTGTAAGCACGGGCGGAGAGAATTTGCTGCTGTTCGGATTTGATCACATCCAGTTTTTCTGTCGGGCTGAGCTTGCCGGTGACATGTTGCATCATGAATTGCATGGCCTGACGTTCCATGTCGAGGGTTTTTTGCCCCACTTCTGTTGCTCTGTCAGCCAAGTATTGATGAGCTTGCTCTACCGTTAATGCTCTTAGACCACATTGAAATGTAGCATTCGCGTGTTTGGCGACCATCGTTAGGCGTTCTTCGTAGTTGCGAATGGTGCCAACGCTAGACAGTGATTTTCCCTGAATCAGCTTCATGACATTCGCCGCTTGTTTTTCTGCCACGGCTTGAGGATCGACGTGTTTCGCAAATTTAGCCATTTTTGTCTAACCACCTCAGAACGGTAGAGTGTGCGACTTTGATCCTGTTATTTGTTCTTAGCCAACGTTGAAGTTCTGCTGTATTCGCGCCGGCGTGATGGAGGGCTAATAGTTCAAATTTGTATTTATCGAGGCGGGATTTTCGGGCGGAGTAGGCCCGTTTTCGTATGGCTTGGGTCTGCGCTTTCAGGGCTGAAAGTTCACATTGAACATCAAAATCAGACATGGTTTCCCTTGTAAGAACATACAATTCTGAATCATTCAGAACAGCGACAACTTAATGCCTATTCGCCAGTTTAGTGCTATGGGCACAGGGATTTTCTGACCGTTTTCCACGTCCATTTTCTTTGAATGACGTTCAAAGTGCCGTCTCATTTCACCAGTTGAGAGCTGTATATCACTTTAAAAGTGCCTCGGAATTAACTGCTCCGGTGGACATATACCTACTAGCTATTGCGTTCGGAACGCTGTTTATTTCAGATTGAACAGGGAAAAACAAACTGCTTTCGAAGTAGCAACACTTATAAAACTGATTCACATCGTTGTCTGTATTTTGCACGATTGTAGCGCAATATGCAATCAGTGTTATTGCTATGCGTTGTTTATTATGCGTGAAATTGGCTTAGACGTTGGTATCCGTGCCCTCGCTAGGTTAGATGACAATCTAACCTAGCGAGGGCACGTGTGACCGAGAAATCTGCGAAATGAGGTGTGCACCTCGACTCTCTATCGACCTCTGGTCGGGAGAGGCGCACACCTCGTTGAGTCGATTTGATGGGGCTTTTGCCCCATCCGTCAAAGACGACGCTACTGACGCGCTATGCTTGTCGGCCTACTTGTTCCAAGCGAACCGAGCAAAGCTCGATAAGTTCGCCTGGAGAAAGTAGGCATGTGTTATACTGTGTGAATAATTAACACAGGGGGCTGTTATGGGTCGAACGACGAGTGTCACTATTGGCGAACCGCTTGATAGTTTTGTGGCAAAAATGATTAAAAGTGGACGTTACGGTTCAACGAGTGAAGTGATGCGTTCAGCGTTACGCTTACTTGAGCAGCAAGAATGCCAAACCGATATGTTGAGACGGGCTTTAGATGAAGGGGATGTGAGCGGCGAGTGCTCGCTTTCTTTGAAAGAGATCGCGGCACTCAAGAAGAAGTCTTTGAATGTATAAACTTTCGAATAAAGCAGCCGGTGATTTCGGCGGTATTTATGAATATACGTTTTTGAATTTTGGTGAAGCTCAAGCTGATACGTATACCGATGAAATGGAGAACTGCCTAAATGCTTTAGCTGATGCGCCATTCATCGGCCGTGACTGCAGTGATTTAAAGCAAGGCATTCGTCGTCATGATCACCAACATCATGCGATTTTTTATCGCGTTCGTGATTGCGATATTTTTATTGTCAGAATACTGCATCAACAGATGAACCCTATGCTTCACCTCTAAGTTGATAAAACGGGGCTTTGGCCTCGTTTTTTGTTTGAAGTGAACCCGCCTAAAAATACCCTGTAAATCGCCCTCAAACCGTCACAAACTTACAATCGCTATCGGAAGTGTATCGGCTGGTTAGGTGTCTGAAATCGCCACTACGGGCTTCTGAGGAGCTGGAAGGGGTGTTTTCAGTACCAAACTGAGCCATTTAACATAATGGGCACTTAACGCACTAACAATGTAAGAACCATTTAAAAATATTCAGTGTGAGTTGAATATTTTCGGTGGTGATGGTTGTCACTTTATTTTGCGACAAATTGTTGCATTTCGCGCTACATTGCATTATTATTAAAAATGCTAGAGCTATAAATGCATATCAATAATCAATTCATAGCATGTGATTAAGCATAAGTAGACAGATTAATAAGGAGACAGGTATGGCAACTAGCGTTCGTTTAAGCGACGACTTCGTTTCAGAGGTCAACATTAATGCCAAAGTGGCTAGTAGAAGTGTTCCTAAGCAAATTGAACATTGGGCTAAAATTGGGAAAATCGCAGAAGATAATCCAGATCTTAGTTATGAGTTCATTAGGGAATCACTTCTTGCTAGAGAAGAAATCAATAATGGAGAGGTAACTAAATATGTTAGAAGGACAAGGCGTAGAAATTGAGGTTTTTGAGACAAAACGTTTTACCAAAGCTTTAGATAATCTAAGGCTCTCTGATGAGCTGCAAGAGATTGTAGACGATGAGATTGACAAAGTTGTAGATAATCCGGACTTAGGAACTCAAAAGAAAGGTGACTTATCTTACCTTTGGGTGCATAAGTTTAGATTGAATGGTCAAGAGGTTTTACTTGGATATTCTTGGCTTGACGATAAGATAGAATTGTATCTTTTGAACCTTGGTTCACATGAGAATTTTTACAAAGAAATGAAGAAGCGGCGAAAAGCCGACTTGAAAATTATCGGTAAAAAATGATTTAGAGAAGGTCGCCTAAGGCGGCCTTTCTTGTCTTTAGCTGTTACACGATCACGTTGGTTTGGTGTGATTGATGATGAATCACACCACCATTGATAGAAATGATATAGCTCGTTAATTTATAAACACAAAGGAGAACAAATGCAGCAACTGTCAAAATATCTAATACCATAGGCATTACCTCCACTAATTTATTTAAGATAAAAGCATTAAACCCGCATCAGTCCGTAGACTTGCAATTTATCAACTAGTGTTAGATTTCTATCGGTGGTGAGACCGGGTTCTTATAAGATATCAACGGTTTGATATCTTTTCAATAGTAATTTTATGTAGCTAAGTGTGTGAAAATCCTTTGATATTTCATGATTGATTTTGTCCACATTACTCAGTAGAAATTCTTCACCAAATTCTCTTATCAGTAGTGTTATTGCTGCGGTATCTAGTAACCCTTTCTTTCTGTGGAGAACTGACGAGCGTCTAATGAAATTGTTTTCTCGTAGCTTTTCTATTTTTTGTAGAAGTAACCCATTGAACTCAGATGTTGGATAATAGTTTGTAATGATGTCTGTGTTTATGAGTCGATCTTGAGGGATTTTACCGTTTACATTGCTTGATACGATAATTGAGTCATGAAAATAGCAGTCTTTTAGGCTTGTTCGGTCGAATACAGAAGCGCAAATAATTGAGCTTTTAAAGTTAACATTACCCATTTTACTTTTTCGAAAAAGAGCCCCTCGAATAAGGCAGCCTTCAAAAGTGGTATTGTTTAAATTACAAAACTTAAATTTAGAACCAATAAATGATGTGTTGGTAAACGTTGAATTAGTAAAGCGTGAAGCGTAACTTTCAGTTTTATTGAAGTTTTTATTTAAGAAGTTTTTACCGCTAGCATCATGATTTACATATGAAAATGCTTTTTTATTCTTGCTGTTAGCCGTCATGGCCATCTTCCTTTGTGCGAATCGAGTCTCATATGTAGGTTAAACATTCAAATGAAATTTTCAAAGTGGTATTTACCATAACGTCCGTAAAGCGATCTTCGGAAAGGCCGCCATTTGTCCTGTCTCTTATACACAATTTAAACTGGGAGGTTGTGTATAAGAGACAGGTATTTAGCGACCTTTTTTGTGCCTGTTGTTTAAGTTAGTTGCCAAGGCTCTCTAGGTATTTAACGAACGGAGAAAAATCACCTTTGTCTGCTTCCTTAAGGCAAGAGATATAAGCTTTGCGCTCTTCGCTCACTTTCTCTAGGTTGCCCTCTGCCCAGTTAAGCGGTGGCTCTTCTAGTAGAACTATGCGAACAACATCGGTAAATATACGCGAGTGCCTGCCGTTACCATTTGGGAAAGGGTGAATCTCAACAAGCTTGTGCTGTATGCGAGCGCTGAGTTCTAGGTTTGAGTAGTGTTTGAACTCTACCCAGCACTTGGCATCTTCTAGAAAGTTGTGGAGCTTGGGCCTGATTTGGAAGGGATCGCAGCCAATGCTTAACTCTTTGTTTCGAGTGGTCCCAGCCCAGGTCCAGACATCACCAAATAGGTTCTGATGGAGGGCAAGAACGAACTCAGCTGAGAAAATAGAATCCAGTGTTAGGCCAGAGATACCACTAACCCATTGCTGGCCTGCTAGTATATTGGATTGTTCAAGTTCGTTAAGTTGTTCTCTTGTTGTTACGTGTGGGTGTTTCAACCCTTCCATATCATCTGGATCAAGCGGTGTAGCTCCTTCTGGCTCATCAATGATCAAAATACTTTGTCTTCCTTATTTTTACCCCATAGCTTACGCCCACCGGCACGCATAAACTCTTCGGCTAGTTCATTTATTAAGATGTTTTCTTTCTCTTTGCTAACTGATTGCGCCTCTAGAAACATATTTTTAGATGCTTTCTTTACTTCTATTTTCGCAACCTTAAGCGCACGCTCTTGCATTGTGTCAGAGACAGCCTTTTTAGGTTTTAGAGTGTATGAGAAGTCACAGTCTAGAACTTCAGCTAGTTGCTTTAACTGATTTAGAGTTATGTCGCCATCAGCCTCGCGCCTTTCAAGGACTGAAATTCTATTTCTTGTCATGCCAGCTCTATCTGCTAGCTGGGCGCCTGACATATCAAGAGCCTTTCTTACTGTTCTAATCCAGCCCTCTTTAGGTATTGAGGGGGATAGTGTTCCCTTAACTGCATCAACCAGTTCTCTGTACTGTCTTAAAACCATTTTTTTAACGGGTTGTCGCTTGTGCGGATTGCTTTGAAAAGAGTACATAGTAACCTCGCTTTCCATTGTTTATGTCTTAAGTGTAATCAAAATTAGATACATTTTCCACTTTTGTGTATTTCAATACGATTACACAACGGTGATGCTCGTACCTAATTATAGATACATAATTTCTGTTATCGTATTTAATTTTAATTACATAACAACAAGAGATGTATCTTAATTAAGATACATCTCTTGTTAT
>NZ_NOIF01000177.1 GCF_002265265.1 Photobacterium sanguinicancri | reverse complement strand
CATTAAATATTACCTTAGATTTTTCGAACGTCTTTGTAGTTGTACTAGCCAAGACTTCTGATTTCGAGTTTAAAACTGAAAGTTCTTCGATTTCCATTAGTTCATGAAATTTAGCCAAACCTTTATTAGTCAGTGAATATCTCACTTTATTTTTGTCATATGACTGACATATAATCTCATTTTTAGCTAGAACTATTATTTTGTTTTTTAGCTCTTTATCTATGTTCCATGGAGGAATAGTAAACTTAGGCAACTTAGTGAAATCTTGATCACATATAAGTAAGTCAAATAAAAAATGAAGCTTATCCAAGTAAATGTATTTCGCGCGTCCAGATGTAGAATGTGCGATAATAAATATTATTGCCGTAATCTGAAAGCTGTCTAACTTTCTTGGAGAAATAAAGCTAGTGTAAGGACGTTTTTCAATGTGTATACTCATTTTTTACTAAACCTTAAGTTACAAACGGCCATCCATGTTGCAACGTTATATTGAGCAATTTTCTTTCTGTCCGTACGACTGAGATCAAAGTCCCCTAAGTCTTCGTTAATGACGTCTAGGTGCTCCTCGTATACTTTATTATAGTGTTCAAGTGCTTCATGCTTTGAGCTTACGTACTTCTCCATCTTATCTCGTTCTGCTGTTTCAATAACATCATCGTAGCTATCATAAAGAGTGGAGTTTTTTTCAATTACATTCTTGAAGCATTCATCTCCTATCATGATTTTTTCAAGTTCTTTAGGAAGTTCCGAAGTGTACGAGTCACCATGAATCGTTTCCAATTTACTTTCCAAGTTTCCATAGAAACTTTCATTACCTGGGAGATTTTTCCAAGTATCTACCCAATTATTAAACCTTTCATCATCAATTAGTTTTCGGTTGAATCTTATTAATCGATGATTGGAATCGAAATCTTCGCTACTTTTGAAATCAATACTATCAACGACCTCATTTAGTACAGTTAAATCCCTAGTTTCAATGAAGCCAAACATACCAGAGTTAGGTATCCTGCTCGTTATACCATGTAGTACGATCGCGCCATCCCAAGAACAAAGCAACATTGGACTACCAGAGATTCCTTCCATGGCTTCAGCGCCATATGTATCATCTTTGAAATTGTTAAATGCACTTTGACCCGCAGAGTAACGAAACTGATTGTCGTCTAAATCATCATTAAATTTAACTGCATCTAAGAAGAACGAATCCGTTAGCGAAGTAGGCTTCATGTAAGAAATAGATAAGAGCTTGTTATTAGTGATAGAGTTACAAAGAATCACAGGCTTTAATTTATCGACTTTGGAGTATAGCTTGAACAAAGCAAGATCATATTTCTTCGCAAAGTCAATAAAAGAAATCAACTCAAATCTTTCAATGTTAACCCCTCTGTTATCTAATATCTCTACGATGCGCTCATTATCATATTTCCTTCCGTATACAACGTGGCCCGCTGTAACACAGTAAGTATCATCATTGGACTTAAATAGAAATCCACAACCTATATGTACACCGTTAGACTTAAGAGTTACGAAATTTGATTTGATGTTATTCTTTAATATTTTCATTACAGGATAATAGACTCTGAATAGATTAAGTTTACACGAAAGCCTTTTGGTAGATTATTTATTTTAATACGGTCACGAACTTTCTCGTAGTTAAACGTAATGTTACATTCTGAATAGCCATGCTCAATACTCGATAAGATTAACCTTGCTAGAGATTCGGCATGAGGATGGCCATAGCTTCTAGGGCCATTAGTAGAAATAATGAAGTTGTTGCAATCTATTTTATGTAACAACTCCATACTCGTATTATGTTTACTTCCATGATGAGAGATTTTCACAACATCAAAATTTGTTTTCTCGCTTAACTGATTCGTTACTATCTCAGGAAGGGTATCAGAAAGAAATAGTGCAGATCTGCCCTTATATGTGACAGTGAATGAAATGGAAGAAGCATTTACGATGTCATTTAAGATACTATTTTGGGGTTCAGAAGGCAACGTTGAGCAGTCAACTTCAATGATATCACTTGAGACAAGACCATCATCATCACTTTCTTCCCACTCTTTAAAGAGTTGCCCTGCAACTACATTTTGGGGCGATAAGATGTCGATTCTCGTTTCGCCGAAGCGAAGAACTTTACCCGTGGTTGCTTCCTCAAGTTTGTAACCATTTGCTGCAAGAACATCTTTGAGGTTGTTTCCGTCCTCAAAAGTTACTAAGCCACTTGTATTAGTGTTTACCTTGACCTGTTCAGGGTGATTCATATAAACGGGTGCCGTTTTCGGTACGTATTTGCCGAATTGACTGTACAGTTTTGCTATTCCTCCAATGTGGTCTCTGTCCACGTGAGTAACAAACACGGCTTGTAACTTTGTGGGATCGTTCTCTTGTAAATATCTCTTCAGATACTTCGCTACACTTCTAGTGCCACCATCAATGAAGAATGTGTTATCACCACACTCAACAATAAATGAATCGCCTGTCTTTGCTTTTAGCAGCTGGATACGGAAAGCATTTATCATGTATATCAGAGAGTTATTATGAAATTTAATGCAACATCACACACCTGAAAAATTAAGTCTAGTACTAAAGTCAAGTTATTTGATTTGGCGCAAAGTCACATTTCTGTTTGCCTCCCCTAGGTTTATAAACAACCTGAACGATTACTACAAGAAGATGGATATGCCAAATTAGTGCTTCCCACTAACGAGATGATATTGCAGTAAGCAAGTCAAATCTCTACTTTGGGGATTATTGTCTAACTAACTTTGGGCGGATAGGCGACACCCGTTACCAAGTGCCGCTCTCCTAAGAACCCAGCGTGCAACTTTCACTGCGCTGGGCTCAAGCCTCCAGCTAAGGCGTACTATGTTACCCACCTGCCGCTAAGGCAGATTTTGCAATGCACATTTGAAGCTTCAATACTTGCTACCAAAGGTATTCTTGTTGAAGAGTGGCGATTGATAGCGGTAAGGAGAGGCACTAACTTCAAGTGAGGTCATCATTAGTAATCGACTTCAAGCTATCATGCTCGCTCAATCTCCGAGACTGGTATGTCTCATTATAAGAAACTGATAAATCCCTCGTGATCGATGAGAGATTATGATGCGCAAGTATCAGAATCTTAAGCTGGTGTTAGAGCGGTAAATAAGCTCACAAGGTTAGGTATGCCTGAAACACGGCGAGCAGATTAACAACTCGTAAAAAAGGGAGTCGTCTGTTCAGAATCTGAATTGATCAACAAAACCAGTTAGCTACTGTAAGCAATACATTCATAAATCATATTAATTTGGTAGAATATGAGACTACCTTTTATAGAAACGCCCTTTATGGATGAATTACTCATTAAAAATATTACCCCTAACTCACAACCAGAGCACACTTCTACCTATCAACTCAAACATTACCTACGTGAGGCCGACTGGACTTTGAGCCGTCTTTTTGCGTTTGTATTTAATGCCATCATTTTCTTATCTCTCATGACTCTCAGCCTCATATCGCTAGGTTTTGAATTGATTAACATTTTAGAGTATCAAGAAGGTCTGGCTGATATCTCTACAATTGAGATAGTGTTTATTGTTAGCTTGCTTGTGCTGCTAAAACGCTACTGGGCGTACACAGCACAGACTTCTTTTCGTTGGTGGAATATTCTAGCCTCCCCATTACTTTGGTATGGCAAGTTTGTACTTATCACTTGGTTTTGCGCAAGCTTCATTGTATTTGGTGATTTTCATGAAGGTACTGATCACTTCCAAACCGTTCTGATTCAGGGGCAAAGTTACAGTCAATTGCTCTCTTTTACTTACATCTTAATTAGCTTGTATATAGCTGTTCCCAGTCAAAGCTTAATAATCAAGCAAGGGAAAGCTGACCTCCAACCAGCAGTGTCTGGGTCACCAGAAGCTACGCAAACCAAACCAGAGGTTGAGAATGTTCAATAAGAAGTATCTACTCATCGCCATTTGTCTTACAGGCTCGCCGGTATTATCCATGGCCAAGTCGTTACCTTTAGTTGATAGCTGTGTCGAACTCATCAATATTTACGATACTAAAAACTCACAACGACTACTCGCAGCACAAACAACATCGTTGTCTGAAAGCTTACGCGCAGGATATTGTTTAGGTGTGCTCGAACAATATGAAGAAACCAAGCACAGCTGCCGTGCTGATTGGTTTAAGCGTGCCAAGTTTATCGCCTCTTATACACTAGAAACTAATCCGCCATCTGAACGCAGATTATTGGAGCTATCTTGTGAAATCTGATGGGTATATATCAGCGCCTGATGCTATCTGGAAACTATTCAAAGTTCGATTGTCAGAACACAAAGCTTTTAAAGACCTAATCTATTCCTTTATCCGCAATAGAAGTGAAGGAAAAAGCTTTCTCGATAGTAAAGAAGAACTTCAAAGTAACCCTGGAGCGAATTCAAGGAACAATCATTTCATCCACAAAAATAGCCTGACGAAGCTCTATAACGCCATTATTCTTCAAGCATTTTTCATAGAAACGAAAAAGGTCAAAGCCATCTTTTCCAACCCAAAAATGAGAAAACGAGCAGCTGAGTTAATGGCAGTAGTATTGAAAGACAGGCAATGCATTCTTGGCATAACTCTGCAATCTAACGAAGTTGAAGCACTTTTAAATGTAATGAACTCTGATGCTTCACTCGATGCACTCCGATTACCTAACCCGTTTTCCGAACTACCCCAGCTTTCCTTGTCTGGAATGACGAGTGTAACCCAAGCGCTTATTGCTCAAAGTGCAAGCCTCTCTCAGGGATCATCCATGATGCTTCACTTTTTCAATGGCGATCTCGAAGAAGCCTATCAAGCCTCATGTTTACTGCATTCAACCGATCCCGTCCTAAATAAATATCACTCATTAGTTCAGCAGCAATATCATGAAGCCACTGAGTTCGATAATCTTTTAGATGATTTATTAAATTAGTTGTTGCGAGTGCAGTGCACTCAATCATTCTTACTTTCAGTTCATCAGGGAGAGTAAGAATGACTTCAACCAAACAGTTAATTGATACATTCCAACCTCACATTCCGCTATGTCATATAAAGCGAGCTTTCAACATTGAAAGGCAGCTTCAATCGGGAGCTTCGTATCTTAGTTTAGGGGGGAAGAAAGTTCGCTCTTGCCCAAACCTAGTAAGGTTTAAATTGGGAAGAGGGTTCCGATTTGTTTGGCATATCGCTTCTGATGGACTTCAACCTAAAGAAATAACAACTAGGCAAGGATTTGAGCGAATAATCAGGCAAATTCGTAAGGCTAGTTCTTAAACAAGGAAATCAGATAATGGCTAAAAAAATCACACCTGCTAATAATGCGGCAAACATTCCTAATTCAAATAAGGGAACCAGTGGTACTAACCGTCAGCACGACCAGAACCAAGGCAATCGTGGTAAGCAGTTAAACCCAAATCAACAAGGTAAGAAATGATATGCCAGATTCAAGTGATATGTCTCAAGACGAACTAGATATTTGGTCAGATATCAACAACCCAAATAACGATGCAGACATGGATGACTGGGCAGATGCTCACAACCCAAACAATGATGATTACTTGGGTGACGACTAAATAACAAGCGACCACAATCAACTATGATTGTGGTCGTTTTCACGTCAACGAACTTACGCAGGGATGTTCCATGCGCCCATCAAGGTATTATTTTCATATAACGCCGCTGTATCATTGATTATGAAGAGATATCACTTTTTAGCGACACCGCCCAAGCATTTGATAATCTGGCGCAACGTATAGTTCACCAGAACCATTGTTGTTCAAATTGGTATTTGTACACCCACTAAAGCTTAACGATAGCTCGCCAATTTCATCTAGATGCGTTCGATTTACTTTACCAGTACAGTTATAGTGGCTCGCTGCATTTTCCAATTCATTGATTACACGTACATCAGATAAGTTATCTTTGAATTCTATTAGAATATTTCACTAAGCTCACTTCTGAAAAAGTGTAGAACCATGCCTTGTAGTTGGTTAGCCCGTCTTATAAGACAGGAATAATCCCTCCGCAAACAGACACACCTCTCTAGTATGTCGAAAGCTGTTTATTTGCTATCCTTAGCGCCGCTGGCACTCGGAAGCTAATCGAGTGCCCAAGTCATCAGAACTACTTCAGAACAAATAGGTGTCGCCATGCTAGCAATCTCAAATGCCGTAACCATCGCCGATTGGGAGATTGAACTTAACGCAATCAGATCAGCTGGTAACGGGGGGCAGAACGTCAATAAAGTGGCAACTGCTATTCACCTTCGTTTTGATATCAAGCGATCGTCTTTACCCGCCACCTACAAAGAAAAGCTGCTTAAGCTTTCTGATAGCCGAATCTCCTCTGAAGGTATAATCATCATCAAGTCACAGCAATTCAGAACTCAGCTACAAAACAAAGAAGCTGCTTTGGAGCGCTTGAAGGAACTAATTATATCAGCGATGGTTGTGCAGAAAGCTCGAAGATCAACGAAACCGACCAAAGGCTCACAACGTCGCCGAATGGATAGCAAATCGAAACGTGGTACAACAAAAGTATTGAGGAAAAAGGTGGATTTCTAATAAAACAAGGTGAACTCAATTAATCTAGATGCGTTTGAAGGCTGATGACTTCTTCATCCATCACAAAATGTGAGAGAGCCTATTGATTATATTCTTGCCAGTTAATTATCTTGTAGTGATGTTTGCTCATATACGCAGTAGTGCTGATTGACGAATATCGTCTATGCTCAAAGCATACAGGGAAAGCTCAACTTACTATAAGTATGCATAAATATGTTATACCAAAGATACGAAAATTGGGTTAATAGGTCTTCACTCTCTTTCGAAAGGAGAGATTTATCTCTGAATCAACCTAGTGAAAAGACTTACTATGCTTCTGATATGGCGCGCAAGGTAAATAAATTACAACAACGACTAATTGACAACTTTTATGGCACTTTGATGGTATCTGGAAAACTGCGCTTTAATAATGACCACCCCTTCTTTGGTGATCCTACTATCAGATAATTTCAGCAAGCGTTCTTTGTAAAAGTCAGGTAACGTTGAACGGTTAATATCAAAGCGAAGGTGAATGGCACTAGAAACTTTGTTGACGTTTTGCCCACCCGCACCTTGCGCGCGAATAGCCGTGAGTTCAATTTCCCAGTCAGCAAGTTGGACAGTATTTGAGATTGTTAGCATTAAGAAGCCACTTATAAAACGAGTGTATACTCCCGTATTATAAGTGATCACGCAGCAGAATTCGCGCCAGAAAAAGCGGCATTGATAGCCGCTTTCATTCTAATAGAGGTATTAACCTCTATATCATGACTGAATACCAGTTATACCCGACGATAAGGTAAATACACGGGCTCCCACATATGATGTGCAAGCTCTTGCTCTATATCTGTTTCAGGTAATTGATGATGAGGGTCTGTTGCTTTTATATTCGCAAGAATTCGCTTAGCAACCGTAATAGATACATTTCTAAGTTCACTAATTCTTGGATAGACACAACCTTTGTCTAAATCATCTTGAGAAACTTCATCAGCCAGTGCATACGAAGCCGTCGTGAACATGTCCATCGTGACTTTTGTTGACTGCGCCACAATCGATGCTAATCCCACCCCAGGGAAAATAAACACGTTATTACCTTGGCCAATGCGGTATTCTCGACCATTGTAATTTACGTTATCAAATGGACTTCCTGTTGCAACAATCGCTTGGCCCTCACTCCACTGGTAAATATCTTCAGGCAGGGCTTCGCAATTTGCTGTTGGGTTAGAAAGTGGGAATACCATAGGGCGCTTGGTGTATTCCATCATCTTTTGAACATGCTCAGCTTTGAACGCGCCGCCAATACCACTCGTACCTAAAAGTACCGTCACAGGGTGATTATTAATTAACTCGGTTAACGATACTTTGCTTTCATGCTCGGTTTGCCAACCTTGCGCTAGCGATCTTGGTTTTGCGTAACGTTTTTTATATTCATCTAAGCCTTCTCGGTCTTCAAAGACTAAACCTTGAGAATCAAGTACAAATATCTTTTCGCGGGCAGCCGTATGTGAGCAACCTTCTTTTAATAAGCCAGCAAAAATTTGATCAGCGACACCAACACCACCAGCTCCGGCACCATAAACGACGTAGGTTTGATCCACCAGTGTTTCATTTTTAATCTTAACCGCGCCTAATATACCCGCTAAAACAACTGAACCCGTGCCTTGAATATCATCGTTAAACGACGGTAAATACTCTTCATACTCAGATAAATTATCAAAAGCGTTAGACTTACTAAAGTCTTCCCACTGCAAAACGGCTTTAGGGAAATTGCGCTTCACTTCATGCACGAACTTTTGAATAAACTGCTTATACTCTTCGCCGCGCATCCTTTTTCTTGGCACACCCAAGTACATAGGATCATCTAAAAGGTCTTGATTATCGGTTCCCACATCCAGCGCAATAGGTAAACAATGAGCAGGATGGATACCCGCCCCTAATGTATAAAGAGATAACTTACCAATAGGAATCCCCATGCCACCTACACCTTGATCGCCAAGCCCTAAAATACCTTGGCTATCAGTTACCACGATGATTTTGATGTCTTTACCTTGAAAATGGCGAGCAAGATCGCTCATCTGATCAACGTTATCTTGCGTAACGTATAAGCCCCGCGCTTTTTGATAACGGTGACTAAATTCTTGGCAGGCTTTACCCACGGTTGGGGTGTAGATAATCGGGGTCATTTCCTCAACATGGCGAGATACTAAAGCATAGAACAAGGTTTCGTTACGGTCTTGCAATGCGCGCAAAAACAAATATTTTTCAATATCTGTAGAGGCATTACGAAAACCGTCATACACGCGATTTAGCTGATCATCAAACGTTTGCACTTTTGGCGGTAATAACCCCGTTAGTTGAAAGTCTTCACGCTCTTCATAGCTGAATGCCGTACTTTTATTTAATGTTCTATCATTTAGTAACTCAGTACCAGTAAGTGACACTGGACGAAATTCGTTGCCGTTTTCATCTTTCCACCTTAGGTATTTTCCTATGGTCATGGTATCCCTCCGCGCGATTAACGACTTGTGGTTAAGAAGTCATCATCTTATGCCTATGCCATCATAAAAAACGTGACATCATAACGAGTTAACAAGGTTTATCATGGCTAGAAGGTACTAACGTGATCTTAAAAGTACACTAATGAATACTAAGCTTAGGTTGCAAAAATTAGTATTCTTCGCCGTTAGGCTATACACTGACGATCCCTTTAATCATACTGATTTAATTCATATTTATGATGAACTTCGACGCACAGTTAACGCTTTCAGATAACGGCAAAATGTATGTGAATCCTCGCCGAATCGCGTTGCTCAAAGCGATATCTCAAACAGGTTCGATCAGCCAAGCAGCCAAACATGCCGAGATCAGCTATAAGGCTGCACATGATGCCATTAAAGATATGAATAACCGTGCTGAACACCCTGTCATTACCAGCGAAAAAGGCGGTAAAGGGGGCGGCGGCGCAACCCTGACCCATACTGGTGAGCGGTTAGTGCAAATGTATGATTTACTAGATCAAATTCAAGATATGGGCCTGAAAGCCTTAAATGATGATGAAGCGCCGTTACACAGCCTACTTGGCGTTATGAGTAAGTTCTCTTTGCAAACCAGTGCCCGCAATCAGCTTTTCGGTATTATTACCAAAATTGAAAACCATGAATTACACGATGTGATTTCCGTTGAATTAAAAGGCAAACAAACCTTACTCGCGACTATTACACATGGCAGTACTAAACGTTTGGGCTTAATTGTAGGAAAAGATGTAGTGGCACTCGTAAAGGGGCCTGCCGTGACGCTTTCATCAGATGCCACCAGCGACGATTACGATAATGTACTAGAAGGAAAAGTTAGCTCAGTATTACATGAAAAGCATACGTCAGAATATCAGTTAGCCTTAGAGGGTGGAGATACTCTATGTGCATTCAATAAACACTGTGAAACTGCAGTGTTAGATACCACTAATATTGTGGGTGACACTTGGTTTGCCCACTTTCATTCAAACCAAGTGATCATTGCAACGCTTAATTGATTCATCTGCATGGGATGAAGTCAAATACTGTTGCTAAATATGGCTAAACAGCTCTAGATAATCTTGCATCAAGTGCTCATGAGTTTAAGCAAGATATCGAATCCTTATCAGGCATATCCTATCTCGTAAGTGCCTTTCGTTATTCACAGCCGAATAATACGTAAGCAATGACGACATTGATATTTCGCATTATAAAATAGCTTTTCCCACCATTGCCGTTTTATCTTCATTACGTTACTACAGTCACATTTTGCACACATACCGCTATTACAACCTGTTCTACTACATATTAACTATTAAGCAATGCACATACAGCACATCACGCTATTAATAGCTTACATAATAAAGAGTGGAGAGATTGAAAATGGACACTCTAATTTGACGCGTATCAAGTATTGTAAAACTTTGAATTAATTCGTATTTCAAAATAATTCAATAC
>NZ_NOIF01000176.1 GCF_002265265.1 Photobacterium sanguinicancri | reverse complement strand
AATTTTAAGTGGGCAGGTAAAACTTCCCACTTAGTTAGATGTTGCCGAAAGGTAAGACTTGTTGCTGCCTAAGGTATTGCCCATAAAATTAAGGACATAATAGATATGTTTATCAAGGAACAAACTCGTTGGGAGCCACTACGCTATTCCGTATTAGCGGCTTCTATTGTTTTTGCACTTAATGCACAGGCTGAAGATGGATCAATACAAGCAAACGCAGATATTGAAACCATAGTAGTAACCTCGAGTGTTATAGGTACGTCGGATCAAGTGGATGTCAAAGAATATCCAGGTAGTCGTACGGTTATTAGTGCTGAACATATTAAGAAAACGGCATCGAATTCTATTGATGCTGCTTTGCAAAAAGTGCCTGGTATTAAAGTACAGGATGAAACGGGTACGGGTGTTTTACCGAATATTTCAGTTCGTGGTTTAAAGGCTAGCCGTAGTGGTCATGCGCAGTTCTTGATGGACGGCGTTCCATTAACATTAGCGCCTTATGGGCATACAGGGCAGTCAATTTTCCCTGCAACATTAGCAAGTTTAGATCGGATTGATATTGTTCGTGGCGGTGCCGCAGTGCAATATGGCCCGAATAATGTTGGTGGTGTGATTAACTTAGTCACTAAGCCGATTCCGACAGAGTGGGAAACAGAAATTAGCAACCGTTTGACCGTCTTCGAAGGGGGAAATACGCCACTTAACGACCTTTATTTACGTACGGGGGGTTGGCTTACCGACAACTTTGCCATTCAGGTAGAAGGCAATGTGCTGCGTGGTGAAAGCTTCCGCGAACACTCAGATACGGATGTGAAGAATTTCCAAGTTAAAACTGATTGGTTAATTAGCCAGACGCAAGAGTTACAAGCATTTGTTCAGCATTATGATGCCGATACGCAGATGCCCGGGGCGCTTTCGCCTAAGGATTATGAGCAAGATAGAAAACAATCTAAGCGTCCATACGATGAGTACCAAGGTAAATCGACGCGTGGAAGTCTTAGGTATTTACATGATCTCGATTTAGCGGATAGCGCTCAGTTTGAATTACTTACTTTTGGTCATAAATCAACCCGTAACTTCCAATGGGGGTTTAACGGTGCGGGCGGACATTGGGCTGATCCTAGCTTACCATCAACAGATATTCGTACCTCACCGCGTGAGTTTAAGGTTTACGGTGTTGAACCTAAAATATCAATGTACTTTGGTAGCCGCAGCTCAATTTCTCAAAATTGGATAATTGGTGCCCGATATGTCAGTGAAGACATTGATTATAAGTTGACGCAAACGCCTATCGCTGGAGGTGCAACAAAAGTACCGCGTGATTGGCACTTAGATACCAGTGCGTACGCAGCTTACGTAAGTAACGAAATTGGCTTTATGAATGACCGATTGAAAGTCACACCTGGCTTACGTTATGAATCCATTAATATGACGTTTAAAGACTTTGGTAAAGAAGAAACTCACGATAATAAAGTCACTGAGTTGCTACCAGGGTTAACGCTTGCTTATAACATAACAGATGCTTGGGTTGGTTACGCTAATACCCAAAAATCATTGCGTGCACCGCAAATCGCCTATATTCGAGGAAAAGGCGAAGAGGGCAGTGAGCTGGCATGGAACTATGAGCTAGGTGCTCGATTCACTGAGGATCAAAATAGCTTCAATGTATCGCTGTACCGCATTGATTTTAAAGACCAACTTCAATGGCAAAGCGCGACTCAAACCTTTGATAATATAGGTAAGACACGTCATCAAGGTGTGGAAGTCTCAGGTCGATACGCGCCAGACTTTGTCGCCGATTTAAGCTTTGGGTTGGGTTATAACTACCTAAATGCAACCCTTGAAGAAGGGGCAAACAAAGGAAATCAACTGCCTTATACGTCTAAGCATCAATTTATTTGGGATGCGACGTACGAGATTTATGGCTTTGCTTCAACCTTATCTGGTTTCCACTTCAGTGATGCATATTCCGATAATGCTAATACCGATATAGAAGATGCTACTGGCGCGAAAGGTAAGATACCTGCGTATACAGTGTGGAACTTTAATGTGGGTAAGGAACTATATAAATCAGGTTCTCATTCTTTAAACATGAACCTAGCAGTTAATAATTTGCTTAATGAGGAATATTACTTCCGTGGGATTGATACAAGCCCTGTTGGTCGTTATCCCGCACCTGAGCGCTCTTACAGCATAGACATTAATTACCAGTTCTAATACCAGTACAGATTGTAGAGCAACTGGTTATCAAAGTGTCATCTATACCAAACTAGTCAGCATTTTTGCTGGCTAGTTTTATTTGTATTGATTCTCATTAGCGATCGCAATTAGAATCAAGCACCACAATATTCATAGGGAGTCGAATATGTCTTTTCGAGTAATGACGATATTCACGTTTTTTTTCTCGTTATTAGTATCAACGCCAAGTTTGGCTGAAACACGGAAAATTCAAGATGAACACGGCACGTTCGAAATTACGGGTACACCCCAGAGGATAGTGGTTCTGGAATATTCTTTTGTTGACGCATTAGCGGCAGTGGGTATTTCACCCGTCGGTATTGCTGATGACAAAAAAGCCGAGCGTATTATTCCTGCTGTCCGTAATGTTATTAAACTGTGGACATCAGTCGGCATGCGACCTCAGCCCAGTTTGGAAGTGATTTCAGCACTAAAGCCAGATTTGATCATTGCAGATGCGGAACGTCACACCGCAATATATGACGATTTGTCTCTTATTGCGCCAACCTTGTTGCTGAAAAGTCGTGGTGAAACCTACCGCGAAAACTTACAAGCGGCTGAGAAAATTGGTATCGCGGTTAATCAGCACCAGAAGATGAAAGCGCGTATCGATACACATAATGCAAAAATACAGCGTTTTAAAGCACAATTTGCAAGCAAAGATACCATTCAATTTGCCGTTATTACTGATAAGGGCATGTGGTTACATGGTCCAGCCTCTTATGCTGGTGGTGTGATTACGGCATTAGGTTTAAAAAGCCCTATGCCAGATCAAACAGAGAAAGCATACTTCCCGACTAGCTTTGAACAGCTTCTAAAAGTGAATCCTGATTGGCTATTACTTGGCGCCTATACAGAGCAAACTGTGGTTGATAGTTGGCAGAAAAATCCACTCTTTAATATCCTCACTGTCGCTAAAAAACATCATGTTATCGATGTATCGCCTGAGCTTTGGTCATTGAATCGAGGGATGCTGGCAGCGGAAGGTATTGCTGAAAACCTTGCAACGGTTTTGGTTCAACAATAATGCAAACTAGAACGTCAGACTATATACAGCCACTCGCGATCAGTTGTAGTTTATTTATCATTATTGTTTTTGGCTTCGCAGCTTCAATGCTCTCGTGGTCAAGTTTTTCATTGAAATTACACGACCTTCAAGCGTATTTATTTGCATTTGATAATACGAATATTGAGCAACAAATCTTAGCAACCTTACGTGCGCCTCGCGCTTATGCTGCACTAATGATCGGGGCAAACTTGGCTGTTGCTGGCGCAATAATGCAAGGCTTAACGCGAAATGCATTAGCATCACCATCAGTGCTTGGGATTAACGCAGGTGCTGCATGTTTTATGGCGTTAGCGAGTATTCAAGTACCTATTTTAAGCCAACTTCCGAGTGTACTGGTTGCGGCGGTGGGCGGTGTCGCCAGTGGTTTGCTGGTCATGCTTTTAGGGGGCTTCTTTTCTGAAAGGCCTCATCCGCTTAAGCTGGTATTAGCGGGTATTGCCATTAATGCATTGTTGATTGGTTTAACGCGCGCAGCGGTGATCTTAGCTGATGATATGGCGTACAGCGTTATGCACTGGCTAACGGGGTCGTTGTCAGGTGTAGATTGGGAGCAATGGCGTCAATTATGGCCGAGCAGTGTCGTTGGGTTGTGCTTAGCTTTCTATATTGCGCGAAATTTGAATCTATTGTCGCTTGGCGATGATGTTGCAATAGGTTTAGGGCTGAATATTCGAACGACCCGAACGTTTGCTTGTGTATCGATTGTACTACTAACGGGTTCAAGCGTAGCCATTGCTGGTCCGATTGGATTTGTTGGCTTGTTGATCCCCCATATCGCTAAAAAGCTCGTGGGCAGTAACTTTTTAGTTCTTTTGCCAGTATCTGCATTGTGCGGGGCAACATTAGTTTGTTGGGCTGATGCTCTATCTCGTGGTATCGCTTTTCCATCAGAAACACCCGTTGGCGTTATAACGGCTCTGATCGGCACACCTTGTTTTATTATGCTGGCATTAAGGAATAAGTTGTCATGAGCCGACTTAAGTTATTTTCACTGCTGGCAATTTTGCTGGCATTGGCATCGTTAAGCCTTCTTATTGGGGCATCATCACTTAGCTCAAGTCAGGTTATCGCGACTTTATTTTCGGGCGGAGAATTTGATTTTATTGTTAACCAATATCGTTTTCCTCGTATGGTACTCGCCATTGGTGTTGGGGCGGGGCTCGGTCTATCTGGAGCCTTAGTTCAAGGTGTCATTCGTAACCCTCTTGCATCACCAGATCTCATGGGGATTAGTACAGGGGCTGGGTTAGCCGCAACGGCCTTGTTGGTGTTTTTTCCTGCTTCACCTGTTTATTTATTACCGCTAGCGGCTGTGTTTGGCGGAATGTTGGCCGCTGCATTAATCATGGCTTTTGCCTATATATCTTCACCGACACCTGCACGTCTAGCCTTAATTGGCATCGCGGTGAGCGCGTTTTTATCAAGCTGCATTGATTTTTTACTGATAGTAAATCCCATTGAAATTAATACGGCCATGGTGTGGTTGACAGGGAGCTTATGGGGACGTAACTGGGAGCAAGTTCCTATTATCTGGAGTGCGCTGGCACTGCTATTACCTTGCGCTTTTTGGTTGGCATGGCGATTAGATGTAATGGGACTTGGAGAGGAAAGTGCAACGTCGTTAGGTATTAACCCTTCTCGTGTGCAAGCCCTTGCCCTAGTGGCCGCGGTAGCGTTAGCCAGTATCAGTGTTTCTGTAGCAGGAACCGTTAGTTTTGTGGGGTTACTTGGCCCGCATTTAGCACGAATGTTGTTTGGTCATAACCATAAACTGTTATTACCTGGTGCGGCGATCGTTGGCGCTCTATTGGTGTTGGTCGCAGATATTCTAGCGCGAGGACTCCAACCTCCTGTTGAGTTACCTGCGGGCGTTCTAACGTCACTTATTGGCGCTCCTTATTTTATTTACTTACTACAACGTCACCGAGGTTGGTAACCATGCTCTGTACAAAACAGCTTTCTGTCGCTTACGGTGATAACACTATTATCCGTGATTTATCGCTAACGATCCCCGAGGGGAAAATTACGGCTCTGATTGGGCCTAACGGCTGTGGTAAATCAACCTTGCTAAAAACACTAGCAAGAATTAACAAACCTGTATCTGGTGACGTTTATTTCGACAATCAGCCGCTACATCAATACCCAGATAAACAGCTGGCTCAGCGAATTTCACTCTTACCGCAAATGCTGGTGAGCCCAGAAGGTATTACTGTGCGTAAATTGGTTGAGTATGGGCGTTCGCCTTATGTCTCTCATTGGGGAAAGCTCAGCTATAAAGATAAAGACATTGTTGATCAGGTGATGGAAGAAACAGGTGTGTTAGCTATGGCTGACAAGCAAGTCGAATCGTTATCTGGAGGACAGCGTCAACGTGCTTGGATTGCGATGGTTATGGCGCAAGATGCAGATATAGTAATGATGGATGAGCCGACAACGTATTTAGATTTATCGCATCAAGTTGATCTGATGCATCTGATGCGAAGAATGAATGATAAAGGTAAAACGGTTGTCGTCGTGCTTCATGACTTGAATCAAGCATGTCGGTACTGTGATTATTTGGTTGTACTTAACGATGGGCAACTTGTCGTTCAGGGCGAACCTGAAACGGTATTTACAGCGTCATTGTTAAAAGAAGTGTTTAGCTTTGATGCACATGTTGTTAAGGATCCTGTTGCGAACAGCCCGATGTGTATTGCTTTATAGATTATATTGTTGTGAGGGGGCAACTTTAACGAAGAAAGCTCTTTTCATGTATGGGCGAATATCTTACTTATTGATTAAGTTTAACTTTATATTTGTATGACCATTGCTTTTTCTCGTGAGAATTTGAACAATGGCGTCCCAGATGAAAACTGTTTCGGTTTGGTAACAAAGGTTTTTCCAAATATTCATCATGGGTAGAGTACAACTCTGTGTTATATTTCGTTTTACATCACGTTTTTCTCGTAAGTGGCATCTCATTTTTGTCTTACAACGTGATAGACCTCTTTATTCTTTATTCACGGAGGGACGCTGAATCATTATGACTCAACATCGCGCAGCTAAAATTACAATTGCTCATATCAATGACACGCATTCACATTTTGAGCCTTCCGCAATTCAATTTAACTTACCTATGCCGACAGAGCAGGGTGAGAGTCTTCCTGTGTACGCCAGTTGTGGCGGATTTTCACGTGTATCTTCTGCTGTGCAGGATGTTAAAAAACAAGCGTATTTGCATGGACGTGAATTCATGTTTGTTCATGCCGGTGATTGCTTTCAAGGCACTTTGTATTTCTCTCTATATAAAGGGATTGCCAACGCGAAGCTCTTGAATGCTATTGGTGTAGAAGCGATGGCGTTAGGCAATCATGAACTCGATATGGGGAATCAGACAGTCGCTGATTTTCTCGATTATACAAATTTCCCTTTATTAGCCGCTAATTGGGATCTTACCCAAGAAGATCAAACTAAAGCTAATCCGTTGCAATCTAAGCCGAACGTATTAACTTACAAGCCTGCAACGGATAAATCACCCGCTTATGGGCGCTATCTGGTTAAATCAGTCGACGGTGAGAAGATTGCTGTTTTTGGTTTAGCTATTGAAAACATGGAAGGGATCGCGAACCCAGACCCAGACACGCATTTTCTTAATGTACTAGAGGTCGCAAAAGCAACTGTAAGTGTTATTCGTGCTAATGGCATTAATAAGATCGTTGTTCTAAGCCATTTAGGTTACGCGCGTGATCTTTTATTAGCAGAAGAATTAGACGGTGTTGGTGCCATTATTGGTGGCCACACGCATACCATGCAAGGTGACTTTTCTAACCTTGGTTACGGTGTAACTGATGGCTATGCTCGTATGATCAGTGGCACTTGTGTTGTGCAAGCTGGCTGTAATGCTTTGTCACTTGGTCAACTTGAATTAGATTTTAATGCCGATGGCAGTGTTGAACGTGCTGGTGGTGTTCATCAGTTGTTACTTGGCCGTCAATTTACCTTAGATGCTTCGCGTACAGAACATTTAGAAGAAGGTCAGCATCAAGCCGTGAAGGCATACCTGCAGGCACAATCTAACGTACGATTTTGTGTTAAAGACCCTGAAATTGAAAATCTGCTGAACAATGATTATCGCCCAGCAGTGCGCAAGTTGCAGACGCAGCTCATTACCAAAGTACCTGAACCTTTGCGTCATACTCGTATTCCAGATGCCAAAGGCCCAAGCCAAATTGCGCCTTTAGTTGTTGATGCGTTTCGTTGGCAAGGCGTACAGCAGGGCTATGATGTTGATTTTGCCATTCACAATGCGGGTGGGGTACGTGCATCATTGAACCCGGGTCCATTGACCTCTGCTGATATTGCAGGACGTTTATTACCTTTTGCTATTGGCCTGATGGTTTATAAAGTTAAAGGTAAATACCTGCGTCAAGCACTTGAAGGTGCAATAAACAATGCCATTGATAATGGTGTTGAAGGCACGGGAAGTGGTAGTTTTCCATATGTATCGAACTTACGTTTTACTTATCGGTGCTGTGCAGAGAAAGGTGCGCGTGTAGAATCGTTAGAAACCTGTAAAGATAACGAGTGGCGACTGATCGAAGATGATGTTGTATATACATCGGTATCTTCTGGTTATACCGCGACAGGTAAAGAAGGTTATGATGCGTTGCTCAACTATGACATGGAGCCTGTTGCATTGAACGTGACGATGGCTGAAGCGTTTGAGGCTTATGCTCATACGCTTTCCGAGCTTAGAGCGCCTGATTCGATTCGCGTTAACTACATTCCTTGCCAATGTGCGGATGTTGCTTAGCTTAAGTATTGTCTTCGTTGGTTAACCCTTTAAAAAACATCAACCTTGGTTGGTGTTTTTTTTGCGCTTTACCAAAGTTAGATATCACCTCTCGAAATCTCAAAAATCCGTGTGAAATCCGCTCAAGAAATGTTCAGTGTTGACGATAAAAATACAGAGGGTGTAGATGTGAGATAACAGTAGAGTTCGTATGGGAGTTCGTATGCATAAAGATTGGATAGACGTCGCTATGGTCGTGGGCTGGGTTTCTGCGTGGGGAATATTGATTTATTTGATGCCATCTGTTGGCTTATAACACCGAATCGTTTAAATAAAGGTGTTTTTACGACAGTATTTATATCCGTCTAAACTAGATAAAAAAGCTGCACCATAGCAGCACAGCTTTTTCGTAGCTAAGCATTAAGCGATTTCAGCTAAAGCGTCCTGCGTATTTGCTTCTTTTGCCAAACGATAAGCGGCTAAATCTTCAATGGTTAGCACTGGCATATCATGCTCTTCACCAAACGCAATAACCTCTGGTAGGCGTGCCATTGTGCCATCTGGGTTCGTAAGCTCACACAAAACACCGTATGGCTTCAAGCCTGAAAGACGCATTAAGTCGATGGTTGCTTCAGTATGACCACGACGACCAAGTACACCTTCTGCATTCGCTTTTAGCGGGAACACATGGCCTGGGCGGCAAAGATCGGATGGTTTAGCATCGTCAGCAATAGCGGCTTTGATGGTTGTTACGCGATCAGCGGCAGAAACACCTGTTGTCACGCCATGTGTTGCTTCGATCGTCACTGTAAAGCCAGTTTCATTGGCGCTAGTGTTGTTTTCTACCATCATAGGTAATTCAAGCTGTTCAACGCGCTCGTCCGTTAAACATAAGCAGACAATGCCTGAACATTCACGGATCATTAATGCCATTTGCGCTGGTGTTAAGGTTTCTGCTGCGAAAATGATATCGCCTTCGTTTTCACGATCTTCATCATCAACAACAAGTACACCGCGACCTTGGCGGATTGCTTCTAACCCTGCTTCAACACGTTGGAAAGCAGTTCCGAAAGGGGAAAGTAGAGACTGATTCATGGTAAATAACTCCAAATATAATATTGATACCAGAATCAGGGCATAGAAAGGCAGCGTTTCAGGAAAACTGAAATAACTTAAACCACCAAATTCTCGATACCTAGGTGTAAGCAACTAGATATGAGTAAATAGTGTGTATGTAAAGCATGAGGCAGCAATAGATACTGGCCTCCACTGATCCTCTTTCATCCGGACTATGACCGTCGGCTCTGGGTTTACACCAGATCTGCTGACCTTGAAAAAGCGAACAAAAAGCCCGTTATGTTCAAGCGCTCGCGGGCTGATAAAGGGTTATATAGAGAGTAACTGCCTTTATTTACCGCCGGTGGGGAATTTCGCCCCGCCCTGAGAATTCATCTGCATCATAGAAAAATCGTTTCGATCAGGCAAGCGATTCGCTTAAGTCGGTGTAATTTGTTTGAAGTTGGGACGTTATTGATTGATTTGTAGCCTAGATGCGCGCTTATGAAGTCGTGGCGATATGTATTTCACAAAAAGGGGTAAACAAAAGGTTGGAAATTGAATTGCTCCCATAATTGCGAGATATTCTGGCCCTAAATAACTACTTGCGACGGTAAATGTGAGCAATACATTTCGATTAGCAGCAGTTATTGCAGCAACTAATGCTTTGTCGACCCCTTGTCGGTGGTAGCAGATATATCCTGCTATAAAAAAGAGTGCGCATAACGTAATGCCGATTAACAGGTATTGCATGCCTAGCCAGAGCGATAAATCAAACATGTCACGGAACTCTCCGACGAGCCCGAAGGGAAAACTAAAGACTAATAGAATAGTGAACTGCGATAGTTTTCCGTGAATTCGGTGTAGGGTTTCTTTAGGTACTAAGTGGTGACAAAAAGCAGAAATCAGCATAGGCCCTGCAATAAATATAACCAAGCGTACGAAGTAACTCTTCATATCCAGGCTGAAAGCTTCGTCTTGGAAAATCATTAGATTAAAATAGAGAACAGCTGGCATTAATAACGTTGTTGCGATTGTCATTGCCATTGCTTCTAATGCATCTAAGCCGATTGAGCGTGCAATAGCCGGTGTCGCAAACAGCGAGCCTGTGGCTGTAACTGCTGATATTGCAACTAATAATGCGCTATTCACACCTAGCAGAGCGGCTACTGAACAGCTGATGAGTGATAACCCAATCGCATGGAATATGGCATAGCCCCATACTTGTCGTTCGGCTAGCTTTTTAATTAATACATTCTGTTTTATGCCAAGCAGGGTAAATAGCATAAGGAAAAACAGAATGAGAGGGAGATAGGGGAAAAGTGCTTTTGATGCGTTGGGTATTAAAAAGCCTAATACAGCCGCAAGCATTAAAAGTAATGATGAATGTTTTGAAACAAATGACAACATAAAAAAGACACTCGCTAAATTGTTGCCTTATTGTTACTACAAGCTGCAATTAAAAACAAACATATTCTATGT
>NZ_NOIF01000175.1 GCF_002265265.1 Photobacterium sanguinicancri | reverse complement strand
CGGAACCGCCGTATGCGACTCACGCTTGTACGGTGGTGTGAGAGGACGGAGGCCGTGAGGCCTCCTCCTACTCGATTACTTTTCTATTAAAGAAGCAAAGGGTTAATACGCTGTTGCGTACACTTCCACTTCTGCTTTGTTACCATTATTACTCAGCATGAAATGGACATAACCGTTTTGGTTTACTTTAAGTTCAATGAACTCTTGGTTACCCGTGTAATGAGATGATGCATCATGTTTTTCTGGGGTCGGCCAATGTGCCTGCGCCGCGTAAAGGTCGACATTACTTTGTTCACCAACGTTGGTATTATCTTGTTTTGCCTTTGGTGTCACCCAAATACGGACTGTATCTTTACCTTCTGGTACATAAAGAGCCAGGTAACGGGTGTTAATGATGTCAAGATTTATTGGATTATCTGTTGCGAGAACGACAGGTGCTAAATCATCTTGACCTGCGCTACTACCTTGACCGCCACCTTGGTTTCCGCCCTGATTCTCTACTTCCGCTTTAGCCAGTAGCTCAACATTATTGAATGCTTCACGGCCATCAATACTGATGTAATAACGGCCTGTTTTAATGTAGCCATTTGCTTGAGGTTCAATAGTGACTTGTTCGTTGCTGCCATGGCTGAAAGACGTAAAGTCATGATCATAGTAGTGAGCAACTCGATCGAAACTCGCATATAAATCGGCATCGCCTTCACCTTGAATTGATAGCTCAAGTGAGCGAGTGAACTCTGGAACATCAATATAGAATTGTTGTTCGCTGTACTTTTCACCTTCCAATCTAACAGTACTATTCAGTGATAGCGCAGTAACTATCGGCTCTTTACCACCAGGTGTTGGTTGGCTAGTTGTTTGTAACGTATCGAGCCAAAGACTAAACTCTTGATCGTATTGCATGCCAATGTCTTGGCTCTTCTTCGCCCATGCTTTGAAGTTGTTATTACGACCAAGTGCTAAGAGTTGATCAACTTCTTCTGGGTGGTTGTCAATTAGGAAGCGTACAGCAAGGTATCCCCAGCGGTATACACGGTTAGTGTCGTGCGAGTAGGTTGTTGCCATTACTTCTGGTAGTGAGTATGCATGCGTTTTACCTAGCTCAATTGCAGCGTTATAACCTTCTTTGTAATGCATGTATTCAGCAAAGCCTTCAAGCCACCATACAGTGTTACCGTCACGTAATACATCACCAAAGTCCCCGTATAAGTTAAAGCGCCCATCTAGGTAGTGAACATATTCATGCTCTAGGTTTAGAATACTAAAACCGTCTGCGTATTCATTGCGGTAAGCGACAAAGCGAGCTTTGTTATCTGGATTTGCAGGATTACCTTCTAAGTACTGACCGCCATTATCGGTCGTATTTCCAAAGAGGAAGCTAGAATAAGTGACATAATCGCTGTTTGAATCGAACACAATCACTTCAACATTATCGTTATGGTCATCAGCCACAGGTACACCATTACTATTTACTACCTGGTGGAAATCAGCTTCTTTTTCATTGAGGGTTGCACAGACTTCTAGCGCCTGTGCTTGATCCATTTTTTGCGCACGTACAATAGCGGGTCCATCACAAGGATAGTTAAATGGCATCACTAAGGCTTCTAGCTGTGCTTTACCATCTTTTAGTCCCATAGATTCAGCTTGTTCAGGGGCAAAGTGGTTCACCATTTCAGCAATGCCAACCCAAATCTTATCGCTCTTACCGCCTAATGGGTAACGCTCAAGTAGGTTCTTTTGAATCGTTAGAATTTGTTGTTTCGTTTCTTTATGTGGACTTGCTAATAAACGGCCCATTTCTCGTGAAGCGTTACTGACAATAAAGCTAGCATCCGTTTCTAACGCCCATTCGTTATCGTAAATAAACTGTTCTAGTTGGTGTAGGTACTCAGGGTGTTTAACCAGATCCGAGTAGAAATCATCATTACCAGTATGACCACTCATTGCGCGGAAGAGGTCATTCATTGATTCAATGAAACGAGTATGTTCAGCGCTTTCAGGCGTAAAGTGATTAAGTAAGGCCAGCTGGTTTGCCATTGTCAGTGGTAAGCGGCGAATATTATCCACCATGATGGTCATGCTTTTCAGTGCAGAGCTTTGCTCATAACCATAATTAATCGCATAAGGGGAGGTGATAAAGGCATTAATAGTTTGAGCTAGCTTGAGATCAAGAGCATCTGAGAATTCACCAAGCTGTTGCTTATTGTTAGATCTAACGTAGTAAGCTGCACGAATAAACTCACCGAGGTTATTTATAATTACAGCTTGTTCTGGCTCACCTCGATAGTTATTTACCTCGTTTAATAAGCGTACCTGTGCTTGCTCAACAAGATGATCGCTGAAAACGGTTTGCGCATGCGTTACGCTGGCTGAAAACCATTCATTGCGGCAATCAAGATCGGCACCTTCTATTGCAATAAGCGGGTTTTGTGAGGTGGAAAGTGCGTTGATTTCACACGTTAGCGCAGCGGATGCCTGTGGGGTATAAAAGCAACTTGAAAGTAGAATAGCCAGAGCTGAGTGTTTGAATGTGTTTAAATTAGTCATAATTGTAATGGTTATATTTGCGTAGTGATTCAAAGGGCGAGAGTTATACTCGCGATATATTCAAATGCACGACTATTGATATGAAACTAAGATACCTATTCAGGAATCCATATGTTTTTTAATAACGTATTTTTACTTCCAAAAAGACATGTTAAAATCGTCTAAAATCATTGTGTTAAGATTTAAGACTGTGAGTAAATGTAGATAGTGCGGTCAATACGAATACAGTTTGTGTGGTTCTTGCGCGGTTGATTTTTATGCTTTACAGGCTTTAGTGACCTCTTTATTATTCGTCGCACTTTTGGTGAGATAGCTGAGAGGCCTAGAGCACTAGTCTTGAAAACCGACAGTGGTTTATCCCGTCTTACGGCTCAAATACGTCATATTCAGTTAATGCCCAGCAGAAATGTTGGGCATTTTCGCATGCGTTGAATTTACCAACTTGAGTACAGTTATCTTGTATTGCCAATTCTTGGATATAAGCATCGATGACCGATAGGGCAACAGTGAATCTTTGAATAGATTTACGCATATTGACGTTGTTTTACATCACGAGAGTTAAAGTAAACTCATCGTCTATATGAGTATGAAATAATGAAAACAGTCCGCAATATCATTTGGGCAATGATTGCCACAATGTCTGCCTTTTGGTTTGCGATGGAACCGCAACTTTTCACCTCAAATAATGTATTTGAATGGCGCTCTGCCATGATTCAATACTCAGGTATTTTGTCTTTGATGTTAATGTCCATCACCATGCTATTGGCGATGCGCCTGCCCGTGATTGAGAACTGGCTTAACGGTATGGATAAAGCTTACCGTGTACATAAGTGGCTTGGTATTGGTGGGGTTGCGTTAGGCGTTACGCACTGGTTATGGTACCAAATTCCAAAATGGCTAGTTATGTCTGGCATATTAGCAAGGCCAGTTCACCATGACGGCTCTGGGCCTGCGGGCAATTTGTCTGGTTGGGCGCTATGGGTGAGTGAGCTGCGTGAGTTCGCTCAAGGTATCGGTGAGTGGGGCTTTTATCTGCTCCTTGTCTTGCTCGCGGTGTCGTTATGGGCTGCGGTGAAATATAAACCGTTTAAATTGTCACACCGTCTTATGTCTGTCGCGTATTTATTGATCGCAGTGCACTCTGTGTTCCTTCTTAAGCATGCTTATTGGGGGGAGCCTATTTATTACCTAACGTTGGCATTTGCTTTTGTTGGATCTATTGCTGCGCTTTACAGCTTATTCGGCTTTGTTGGGCGTGGTAATCGCTACTCTGCGGTTGTTGCGACAACGCGTTACTTTCCACAAGCGGAAATCATGGAATTGGTGTTAAAACCAGATGCCGCTTGGCAAGGACACACAGCAGGACAATTCGCGTACTTACGTTTTGGTGATGAAGACCCACATCCATTTACCATCGTCTCGGGTAGCGAAAGTTCAGAACTACGCTTCTTGATTAAAGAGTTGGGTGATTTTACTACTGGGTTATACGAACGAGTGAAACAGGGCGATGCAGTCACGGTTGAAGGGCCTTATGGCCGTCTTGAATTTGACTTAAGTAAGCCACAAATTTGGATTGCTGGTGGTGTGGGCATCGCTTCATTTTTCGCGATGCTAGATGCGCTCAAAAGAGAAAAGAACCATCCTCGTATTGAGCTGTTTTATTGTACCCGTGGTGTCGATGATCATTTGGTCGATGAGTTGTGGCACCTTGCGCATCAAGCCAGCGTGAGCTTAAGCGTGATAGATACCATGCATTCGCCTCGATTAAATACACAACGAATCGTGAGCCAATGCGGTCATTTAAGTGACTACGAGTTTTACTTTTGCGGGCCAGAAGTGTTCTCTAAAACGCTGAAAAAAGAGCTAGATGCACACCAATTTAATATTGAGCAGAACTATCACGAAGAGCTATTTGTGATGCGTTAAAGTGTAGACATTATGTGGACGCTCTAGCCCTCAAGTCTCATTTGTTTTTATGTTTCAGTAAGCCCACTTTTGGACTGACACCAAAAGCGGGCTTTTCTTGTATATCTGATGCCTGTGCTTGGCGTTATTGTTTTTTAAGCTGTAGGTACGTCAGAACAGACAGGAAAGTGAAGAAAGCAGGATCACTCCAACCAAAACCAACAAAAATGCCTGTTACACCTGCATAAACGGTAATAATCACCCCTAACATGTTCGAGATGAGTAAGGCCGTCAATAGTTTCTTAGCGGTAATACCCGCCTCGATGTCTTTCAACATTAAGCTAACAGCTGCAATACCACCCAAGAAAATACTGGTATGTTGCGATAAGAAATATGCATATTGGTCGTTGATCTCGACGCCATACATCGGCCACATAATGCTTGGTACAAAAAATAGCGCCAATGCAAAAACAAAATAAATGCTGCCGTGTAGTGTTAAAAACGTTTTGTTGGTCATCTTATTACCTTACTGCTCAGACGGTTAAGCCATTGGCCCTTTATTGATACTAGTTAGTGGTTCGTTAATATCAAAAATAACCCCACGAACATCATTAACGCCCATTTGTTGTAAGCGTGCAGAATGCATTTCTAAATAGGCTTGGGCTGTTGCTTCATCTTCAAAAAGATAGACGCCACCACCTAGCTTATCTTGTGCGCTTTCGGTCCAAATTTTCCAAATCATGCCAGGTTCTTGGTTGATTGATTCTGCTAAGCCAACCAATGCTGTCGCCATTTCTTCGCCAAATGGGCCATTAAAATCGAAATCAACTTGAAGTAATTTAGCCATGGTATGTCTCCGTATAATTCTAGGTAATGGTGGATAGTCAGTAATGATGACGTCCTGCTCTTTGCTATGGGTCTATTCTTATCTATAAAAAACGAACAGAAAAGTTCATAATATTGCGGTTAACTGTGGAAAAATTAGACCAATGAGATTAAAGAGCACATTAGAACAGTGGCTAACCCTGTATGAGATTGATAGGGCGGGCAGTATTCAGGCGGCCGCAACAGCACTGAATAAGAGTCATACCACCTTGATCTATGCCGTTAAAAAGCTGGAATCACAATTAGCGGTGTCCTTGGTGGAAGTGCAAGGGCGCAGGGCTGTGCTGACAGAAGATGGAAAATCTTTGCTGCGTCGTGCAACGACTATGCTAGAGCAAGCCCGCGAGCTGGAAGAAATCAGTGAGCAGCTTGCGAAAGGGTTTGAATCAGAAATTACCATCGCGGTTGATCACCTGTGTGATCTGTCATGGCTATACAGCCCTATGGCAGAATTTGTGGCGCAGAACAGTACGACCTCGATTCAAATCATAGAGACATCGTTATCAAAAACGACAGAGATGGTGGTTAACGAGCAAGCCGATGTGGCTATCGTCAATTTGCCTATCACCAATTATCCTGCGCAAGCGTTTGGTGTGACATCTATGGTGCCTGTCGTGGCATCTCATCATCCGTTAGCGTCTAAAGACTCTTTATGTTTAGCGGATATGTCTACCACTACGCAGATTGTTATTCGGGATTTAGGGCGTACGCTTCATCAATTTGGCAAGCAAGATGTAGGCTGGTTGAAATCACGCCAACGGATAACTGTTGATAATTTTGATCATGCGTTTCGTGCCGTAGAGCAAGGGGTAGGGTATTGCCGCCTTCCTGAGCATGTGGTGCAAAGTCGCCAGAACGATAGCGTTGTTGTACTGAGGGTTGAAAACGCCGATCAGTACCAAGTTCCGTTACATTTAACGCTGCCGAAAGGGGCGAAAACTGGCCCCGCGGCAAAAAGTTTTTATGATATTTTGCTACGCTCGGCCAGTTCGAGACGATAAAAATCGTTTAAGCGCGTTGCTTCACTTGTGCAGCATGATTGCCAAGCAGTAACTGCGTGGGCGCGTCAGGGTAAAAATCGCAGGGCGCAAATATGTGCATGGGTTGCTCAGAATAAGGATGTCTGAACGTTAGTTCGGCGGCATGTAATTGAAGCCGTGGCGCCTTAGCAATTGCTTCTTCATGGGCATAGAACTGATCCCCTAAAATAGGATGGCCTATCGCTTGAAGATGAACCCGTAGCTGGTGTGATCGACCTGTGGTCGGAAATAGCGCCAGTAACGTCGTACCCTGTTCTCGTGAAATCACTTTATAGTGAGTCAACGAAGGCTTGCCTGTATTGAAGCACACCTTTTGTAATGGACGATTTTCCCAGTCGCAAGTTAACGGAAAATCAATCACCCCTTTGTTGTTTTCAACTTCTCCCCACACTCTTGCGTAGTAGAGTTTTTTGGTTTGCCTGTGTTGGAATTGGCTTCGCATATGGCACTCAGCTTTCTTGCGAAGTGCGAGTACGATAAGGCCAGACGTTGCCATATCTAAGCGGTGGATTATTTGAGATTGCGGGTAATCTGCTAAAACGCGTGTCCATACACTGTCTTGGTGAGCAGGATCTCGACCTGGATTTGAAAGCAAGCCTGAAGGTTTGTTGATGGCAATAATATCTTTGTCTAGGTGTAAAACATCCAGCCATGGGGACATTGGCGGGTTATAGATAAAATCGGTCACGCGTTTTTTCTCCGATTAAGGGGAAGTCCCTCAATCACAATGTTGATCGAGCTATTTGATCTTTTTGGGGAGATCAATAAGGGTGCTATTCGTTAAAACAGTTTGCCGAACGCTGGGGGCATTCGGTGTTTGCAATAAAAGATGTTAGTAAAACCTAGTTCTAAGCGATCTAATGGCTGCCGAGAGGGGATTCTGCAGTATGTAACTAGGCCTTAAATTTGCGCGGATTCTACTCCAACAAAGCGAATTGTGGGAACAATATTTTCATCTTTTTACGTAAATAGTGAGCAGCCGTTTTTAGTCTTGGGATGGTATTCCACTCGTTACTGGCTGCTCATCGTTTATTGTGGTTTCAGCTGTGTAGTTCCAGTTGTTTAGTTCCAGTCGTGAAGCACAGGTTAGGAGCTTGAACAGCTATCCGTGTGCAAGGGCGTTGCTGCATTTGTGTTGTTATTTGAAATCAGCGCGGCTTGGGTTAAGCATTGTTCGGTTAACGCCAGATAGTAATCGAGACTAGGGTGCGTTAACGCCTCTTCTTTACCAAGGTCGTCAAATAATCTCACTTGAATCGCATCTTTGTAGTAAGTCTCTGCTTCAAATAGATGTACTTCACGATCGCTCATTGTTCCACCTTGGACATGCAAAGTGTCTTTAGAGGCTTGGCTGAGTTTAGCCATATAACCGGGCTTTACCGTACATAAGTAGCGCTTTGCCGCGACATGAAGCTGAATAGGGTCAAGGATACTGCTTGGCAGATATGGGCGAAGAAAATCAGCGCCAATATCTTCATGGAAGCCGTCTATACCGTTTTTTGTTATATCTTCAGGCAGCCCTAAAATTAGGTGGCCAAAATCATGCAAAAAAGCGGCGACAACCACCTCGCGAGTGCTGTTTTTCTTTTCGGCAAAGTAAGCGGATTGCATCATGTGCTCGGCCATAGAGATACGTTCACCATAGGCGACATGGCCGTTCTCGATGAACTGCTGGTGGATAAAATCGATAACTTTCATTATCGCTCTCCTTGAATGGTGCGCATGGTACTCAGCAAGGAGTCTTTGTCGGCATAGCAACCTTGTAAGTGACGCTCACCTATAGCGGCCACTTCACGACCATGCAGCACACGCTCGTTATCAAACATCATTAATTCACCAGGCTGTAGCTTACAAGTGAACTTACATTTTTCACTGTGTAGCACTTCCATAAAGCATTGGTAAGCTTCATAAAAAGCGCGTTGTTCATTGAATGGCAAGCGGATAGTTTGAATCGAACGGTTGTTAAGGCGTACTTTCGTAACTCTACCTTGGGTATCTGTTTCAATAACGCTACCACAGCTTTGTAGATCGGCTTCGGCACTTTTAAAACGGTAGCTCAGTATGGTGTGGTTCAAGATGTCGAAGTGATGCTTATATTGTTTTCTCAATATTTGCGCGGCATAAAAACCATCGGCTAGGGCTGTGATCCCACCTTCAGGTGCCGCCACTAAACAATGTAATAACTGCAAACTAGGTACAGGGTGACGATAAGGGTTATCGGTATGCAGGCTCAGCGGCTTTGGCGTGAAGGCCAGATTCTCAGGGTTATCTTTGGTGATAACCTCAAAGTATTTACCGTAATTGGTTTCACGCACGTAGCCGAATTTATCAACCACTTCTAATAGTTGCTGATCGTGATTAGGTACGTGACGAAGAAACGCAATACCGTGGGTGTTTACAAGATTAAGCCACTGATATTTTGACTCAGGGCTATCAAGGTCGCGGTAATCAACACTGACTGCGGCTTGATCTAATTGGCTTCCCCATAATGTCATAGCTTCATCGGTATTTGTCGTGCGGCTCAAGGCATCAGAAGGAAATAGCAGTGCATGCGGATAGACAGATTGATGGCCATCTTGCCATTCAACAAAGAGCTGCTCGTTATCGTATTGGGCATCAATGATCTTAATGTCGAGATCAAGGTTAATGACTTCTTGTAGCCGTTGACCAGAGGGGTGCAGGCATTCTGAACATGGGCAGTTATCACGTAGCCAGAAGAAATGAAAAGGCGTGTTGTTAACCGTTAAGTGGGTGTCAAAAATCGATAATACATTCATGTTAATACTACTTCTTATTAGCTTCTGTTTTCAGTGCGAGATTCAAAATGCGCAGACCATTTTTTCAAAACAGCAGCGCGGTCATTTGCCATGGCATTAAAATCAATATCAGCAATAGCGGATTCAACGTCGGGGTAGTTTTTTACCTCGCCGCTGACCTCTTTATGGGCCACGACAGGGTAGACGGTGTTATAAAGCTCGTTGGCTTCTTTTGTGATAGACCAGTTCACCAAGGCTTGCGCGGCTTTAGAATCGGTATTCACTAAGGCGACCGCTTCGGTATCCCAGCCAATCCCCTTTGGTAATATCAAATCAATAGGGGCGCCTTGTGATTTGAGCTTAGCGGCGCGAAGCGCGAACGAGATACCAATCACCGTTTCCCCTTGGGCTGACTCAACGCAGGGCTTTGAGCCTGAATGGGTGTACTTGGCGATGTTATTATCTAATCGCGTCATGTAATCCCAACCTTGTTCGTTCCCCATTGTTTGTAACCATGCCGAGACTTGGGTATAGCCCGTACCTGAAGAACTCGGGTTAGGCATAACAATGTGGCCTTTGTAAATTGGCTTAGTGAGATCTTCCCACGTGGTTGGTTTCGGCAAGTTAAGTTGCTTGGCGATAATTTCGTTAAAGCAGACAACGTTAAAAAAAGCATCGTGGCCATACCAAGCTTGGTTGGCTTGTGGATCGATCATGGTGGGTTTTAATGATTGCACGCCCACTGGGGTAAAAGGTTTTATGACGCCTTGCTCTTTTAGTAACGCAAGTGAAGAACCAGCCAGTCCCCAAATAACATCTGCTTGGGTATTTTTCCCTTCTGCAAGCAACTTCGCGGTGATGACGCCTGTTGAATCTCGGACCCAATTAATGTCGATATCAGGATGGCTTTTTTGAAATGTATTTTTAAAATCAGACAGTAAGTCTGTTTCAAAAGCGGTATAGACAGTGATTGTTTCTTTTGCGTAAACGTGGGCTGACGTAGCAAGTAATAGGGTTGCGCCTAGGCAATGTGCAAGTTTCATTTTCCATCCTTAGTTATTGTGAGCTTGGCGATAATAAGAGTGGTTAATGAAGGCTAAGTGTGATTTTTGTTACGAATAGGTTAACTGTCTTAATGGGAGAGGGGGCATAAGCGCGCTTTAGCTATCTAGGGTTATAACGTGTATTGGTGGGGTTAGTATGAATAATGCACGCCAATTTATCTGATTCGTACGATGAAGCAACGGCTTGTATAAATGCCGTTCACTTAAACTTTGATTTAGGAATTAATGGTTTACAGCCCCAGAGGGAACACCTACTATAAGCGTCATGGAGAGATGGCTGAGTGGTCGAAAGCACCGGTCTTGAAAACCGGCGGCGGTTTATCCCGTCCTAGGGTTCAAATCCCTATCTCTCCGCCATATTTAAAGCCCAGCAGAAATGAAGTGACCCCATTAAGTTGGACATTTTAGTTAAGCGGCTTGTAAGGCCTGATTTCGATATTCTATCGGAGTCAGG
>NZ_NOIF01000174.1 GCF_002265265.1 Photobacterium sanguinicancri | reverse complement strand
ACACTCTATTTTATCTTTAGTTGCGAACTTTGTTAATACCCCAAAGTAGCAATAAGTGTTAGTACTTTTAGCGATCTAACGAGCTATATTGCGCTTTGCCACTAAGATTGAAACCTTGTAAATAAGTTCTTTACTTTCAGAGTGATAGACTTATTGGTAATAAATATCCAATATCTTTCATTTCAATGCCTAACTAGCTTTACAAGCATAGCGTATCTTGCCTACTTTTCATCTTTATAACAGTGAGCAATAGCGCATCAACACACATATAAAAAAGCATATTAATATTTCAAATATACGCTCAGAAATTACTTCTCCTGTCTAATATCTAGACGTCTAGAAGTAGAGCGTTCCTTTCATGCTTTTCTTGCTGTATGATTGCCGCCCTTAATGCCTTTGGTGCATTGATTTTATTACCGCTCTTGGTTAATTACGGATAATTGAATACTGAGTGATCTTTCTTGATTACTTGAGTGAATGCTTGAGATAAAACAGCAGAACGCTGCTTGTTTTAGCAACCATGACAGCGGATAGAAAAAATAAAGATAAATAAAGGTTCTATCATGACGCTTTCTGCTAAGACAGTGGTGCTTATCGCCATTGGTGCTGCCCTTTATGGCATTGGCGGACTCCCTATGTTTGGTATCCCAGTTTTTGCCAACACCACGTTGAAACCAGCTATGGCTGTGCTTGCTTTATTCGGGGTTCTTTTTGGTCCGCTAGTAGGTTTTCTTGTTGGATTCATCGGTCACTGGGTAACCGACCTATTTGCGGGTTGGGGTGTATGGCTAACTTGGGTTTTGGGTTCAGGTATTGTTGGCTTACTTATCGGCCTATATCCAAAAATCACCAAAGACCGTTTAGATAAAGGTAAATTCAATAAACTGGATTTTACCCTTTTTGTCTTCCTCGCATTCTTAGGTAACGTCGTTGGTTATGGCTGCTCGGCTTATCTCGATTCTGTTCTCTATGCTGAACCTTTCGTTAAGGTAATGGCGCAGCTTTCTATTATTGCCGCAGGTAACACTTTACTGATTGCCATTGTTGGCCACTTTATTCTTACTGCTGTCGCTAAACGTAAGCAGCAAAGCTACAACCTTAAAGAGGCTGATTAAGCATGACCATCCAGTTTTCTGATTTCTCGTTCAAGTACTGGGCGTTAGAACAGCCGACCTTAAAAAATATTAACCTGACTATTAAGAAAGGTGAAAAGGTTGTCATCATTGGCCCAAGCGGAAGCGGCAAATCAACATTAGGTCATTGCCTGAATGGTTTAATCCCCCACTCTATTAAAGGGGAAACGACGGGTAATCTTACGCTAAATGAACAAGACATCGCCAAACTAGATTTGCACCATTGCACCAATATGGTCGGTACTGTATTGCAAGACACCGATGGTCAATTTGTTGGTTTAAGTATTGGTGAAGATATTGCGTTCGCTCTTGAAAACCAAATGGTTGAACAAGCAGAGATGCACCGCATTGTTGAGAACACGGCTAAGATGCTTGATCTCGATACCATGCTGGAACTGTCACCATTCGACTTAAGTGGCGGCCAAAAACAGCGAGTATCGCTTGCAGGCGTAATGGTTGATGATGTCGATATTCTACTATTCGATGAACCACTAGCTAGCCTTGACCCTCAAACGGGTAAGCAAGCCATTGAGATTATTGATCAGCTGCACCGTGATACAGGTAAAACAGTCGTTATCATCGAGCACCGCTTGGAAGACGTTCTTCACCGTCATGTTGATCGTATTATTCTGATGAACCGTGGTGAAATCGTCGCTGACATGACACCTGACGCACTGATTGCCAGTCCGCTGTTACAACAGCACGGTATCCGTGAGCCTCTCTATATCTCAGCATTAAAAGCCGCAGGTTGTGAAATCACAGAAGCGGATAAACCCGCTTATTTCTCAACTCTTATGCTTGATAAATTTGCCCCACGTGTAAACGAATGGTTTGCGAAACAAGCCGCACCAGTTGCAACAGAAACTACAGCCCCTCTGCTAGAAGTGAAAAACCTTAGCTATTCCTATGATGGCGAACGTCAGACACTGGAAGATGTAAGCTTTACCTTAAATAAAGGTGAATTTGTTTCTATCCTAGGTAAAAACGGGTCGGGTAAATCTACAATCACACGTTTAATTATGGGCGTACTTGAGCCAGATTCTGGTTCTATGTCTTTCAACGGTGAAGACTTATCTACCCTGTCTATTTTTGAACGTGCTCAGAAAATTGGCATTGTATTGCAAAACCCAAATCATATGATTTCCCATCACATGATTTTTGATGAAATTGCATCAGGTTTACGCAACCGCGGCATGGCTGAAGTAGAAGTAGAGCGTCGTGTGCACGATGTGCTTAAACTATGCGGTTTGTACCGTTTACGTCACTGGCCGATTGAAGCGCTTAGTTATGGTCAGAAAAAACGCGTAACGATTGCGACAATTTTAGTGCTTGAACCAGAGCTATTAATTCTGGATGAACCAACAGCTGGTCAGGATTACCATCACTATACAGCGATGATGACCTTCATCCGTGAGTTAAATGAAAAACTGGGTATCACCATTTTGATCATCTCTCACGACATGCACCTTGTACTGGAATACACCCAGCGCGCCATTGTTATTGCAGATAGCAAACGCCTTGCTGATCAAGCAGTAAACGAAATATTCAGTCAACCCGCTTTACTTGAGCAAGCCAATCTTAACGTAACGAGCTTATACACGTTAGGCAAAGCACTCGGTATCAGCCGATTAGATGACTTTATTCGTTGCTTTATAGAGCACGAGGCGCAAACAAAATAATGAAAACCAATAAAATTAAATTTGGCATTAGCTACGTTAACACGGGTTCAATGCTGCACAGTTTAAACGGTATTACTAAGTTCCTGCTCTTTATGGGCTGGGTAACCATGGTGCTGATTACTTTTGATATCCGCGTCATCCTTGGCTTAATCGGTTTAGGTTTGTGGCTATTAAAGCAGTCTCGTGTTCCATTTCAGGTTTACAAACCCTTACTGGTGGGCACCACTGTCGTTTTAATGATGAACGCCCTCTTTATGTTCCTGATTGCCCCGCAACAAGGCATGGAATATATGGGTACTCAAACCGTTTTACTCGCCCTACCCGGCAGCTACAGTATTACGGCAGAAACCTTGTTTTATTTAGCAACAGTAACTCTGAAATATTTCAGCATGTTCCCGATTGCCTTGGTGTTTGTATTCACCACGCACCCGACTGAATTTTCAGCAAGCCTGAACAAACTTGGCGTACCATACCGTATTGCTTATGCTGTGAGCTTAACCCTGCGTTATTTACCTGAAGTGACCAAAGACTTCATTAATATCATGCATGCACAGCAGGCCCGTGGTGTGGATATATCTAAAGGCGTACCAGTATTTAAGCGTATTCGCAATGTTGCTAAAATCTTAGGACCATTGATATTTTCAAGCCTAGATCGCGCGGATGTGATTTCTAACGCCATGACACTACGTGGTTTTGGTCGCAACACCAAACGTTCTTGGTATAGCCTAAAACCGTTGCAAACGAGAGACTACGCAGTATTAGCGACAGTTGCCCTTGTATTGGCGATTGGCTTAATGAATCGCTACCAATCTGAAAGCTTATTCTGGTACCCGTTCTCGTAAGTTCAGCACCATGACGATAAAAAGCCGCTATAAATTGCGGCTTTTTGTTTATCTACGAAGCGCAATTGCCACCACGCTAGCGCTTTATCACATCATCAATGGACGCTTTACGCTCGCTGTTCAATAATCATTGGCTGCTTTTTTGCTGGCCTTATCATCAAGTACACCGCCAGTGCGGCGAGTGCAAAACCGACGGCACCAAACACATCAAACTGTTCGCCAAAGGCTAACCATGCTTGTAGTGCTGTCATTGGCGGCACTAAATAAAAGACCGAGGCAACTTTCGATGATTCGCCGTGTTTCACCATGTAGAGCAGTAATAATATAGCCACCAGCGAAAGCACTAATACCAGCCATACCAAGGTCAGAATAAACTGCGAGTTCCACTCAACCACCATGGTTTCCGTGGATGTTGCCACCACCGCCAACAACAAGCCTGTCGCGATATATTGGTAGAAAGTCCCGCCAATTAAATCAACACCCTGACAAAAACGTTTTTGATATAAGGTCCCTAAGGTGATCCCCAATAAAGCCAGCATGGTAAAACCAAACGCCATTGCTTTAGCGCCTTCTTGCTGCCATTCCATATTGCCTTGCAATACTAAACTGATACCAACAAACCCCACCATTAATCCAAACCACTGTGAAGGTCGCAGTTTTTCATTACTCATGACCACCATAATGACAGCCGTTAAGATTGGCTGAATACCCACTAACAGTGCGCATAGTCCTGCTGGCATACCTAGCGAAATAGCCTTGTAGGTTCCCCCCAGATAAAAGCCATGGATCAGCACACCGACAGCAAACGAATGCCAACGCATTTTCCCTTTTGGTAAATGTGCTTTCAACGCCACTACAAGTACGCCGAACACCAGTACATTGGCCATCATACGTAGCATCAAAAAAGTCGCAGGTTCCGCATAAGGTAAGCCAAAGCGCGCGCCAATAAACCCCGAACTCCATAACACTACAAATAAATATGGGGCGATTTGTGTCAATCTCATGTGACCTACCTTTTTTATTCCATTTGCTATAGATTATGCAGGTACAGAAAATCATGAAAGAGACAGTTCTGGCTTATTTTTAGGGTACAGTGATGTGCTTATTGGGGAAGGTATAAATAATGACAGGTAAGAAATACCAACACGTTGTTCAATTTATTCGTGAGCAAATTAGTAGTCAGTGTTATTTACCTGATGAAAAGTTGCCCTCCATTCGCGCACTAAGCCAACAACTTAAAGTCAGTAAAAATACGATCATCCGTGGCTACGAACAGTTAGAAGCGGCAGGCGATATTACGCCCCATTCACGATCTGGGTTTCGGGTTAGCAAACTCAATGCATCATCAAAAGAGCCTCAACTTCCCCCCTCTGAAGTTGATCTCATTGGCTTGAGTAAAGTTATTCTTAGTCAGCCACTTAGCCCTGATTTAGTCCATGCAGGATCCGCGCACCCTAATACGGACTTCCCCGCAATTCGTTCTTTATATGCAGAAATAGGTCGCCATAGCCGTTATCAAACCCATATTCCCAGCCATTACCAAATTCCGCCAGGAAACGAAACGCTCATTAAACAATTGGTGCATATTAATCAAGATCTTGGGATTTTTACTACGCCGAATAAAATTCTAATTACTCATGGGGCGCAGCAGGCAATCAGCTTAAGTTTACAAGCGATAACTCAGCCAGGTGACGTGGTGCTCGTTGACTCACCTTGTTATTTTGGCACTTTGCTGATCATCGAATCGTTAAAACTGAAAGCGATTGAAGTACCAGCAAACCCGACAACAGGGATTGATCTTGCCGCTACAGAGCACGCAATCAATAACTGGCCAATCAAAGCCATTGTAATTAATCCTTCCTATAACAACCCAACAGGCTATGTCATGCCTGATGTCGCACGCCGTCAATTTTTAAGTGTGACAAAGAACATCCCTATTATTGAAGACGACGTATTCGGTGGCTTGGCCTATCAGCAGCAACCGTCGACGCTGAAAAGCTTAGATCAGCAAGAACGTGTTATCTACTGCAGCTCGCTATCAAAAACGCTCGATTCACGGTTACGTATTGGTTGGGTACTGGCAGGCAAGTATCAAGAAGCGATTGAGCAACGTTTACTGTGTGACAACATGGGTAGCCTAAATTTGATGCAATCGGCAGTAGGCGAGTTTTTAGGTTCAGGAAGATATCGCCAGCATTTAGGGATGATTCGACGAACTTATCGTCGTAATCAACGCAACTTCACTACCCTCTTTGTCGATGCTTTAAACCAGCACCCTGCATTGGTTGGTCAATTCCATTTATCTCAGCCCGAAGGCAGCTTCTTATGCTGGCTCACATTACCGACTGATACAGATACTTTTGCTATTTACCAACAAGCTTTAGCCATGGGGATCAGTATCTTACCCGGTAGCATGTTTGGCACCCAAGGCCAGTACAACCACTGTATTCGGCTAAGCTTCGCGACATTCGAACAAAATGACCATTGGCAGCAAGGTATAATTCAACTCGCTGAGATAATTTCCATCCATACCGTATCTATCTGATATTTTTTATTTTTTCATCAAAATCTCTCTTCTTCAATATCAAAGACTCAAATTAGATAACTTCCCCCAGTCCAATTATTACCACACGGTAAAAGTAATTTATCATTTAACTGGATTATCAACATCTGAGAAATAAATATAATGGCAACCATCAAAACGAGGCACGCAATCGTGCTTACGAAATATAAAGAGAGATGTCATGACCGATAAATTTATCAAATCTAAAGCTGCCATTGCATGGGGTCCAAACCAACCACTATCTGTAGAAGAAGTGGATGTGATGCTGCCACGTGCAGGTGAAGTACTTGTGCGTATTATCGCAACAGGCGTTTGCCACACAGATGCATTCACCATGTCTGGTGATGATCCTGAAGGCATCTTCCCTGCAATCTTAGGCCATGAAGGTGGCGGTATTGTTGAGATGATCGGCGAAGGCGTCACCAGTGTTGAAGTCGGCGATCATGTTATCCCGCTTTACACCCCTGAATGCGGTGAGTGCAAATACTGCCTATCTGGCAAAACAAACTTATGTCAGAAAATTCGTGAAACCCAAGGCCAAGGCCTAATGCCAGACGGAACGACTCGTTTCTATAAAGATGGCCAGCCAATTTTCCATTACATGGGCTGTTCTACTTTCTCTGAATACACGGTATTACCAGAAATTTCACTAGCAAAAGTAAACAAAGAAGCACCACTAGAAGAAGTCTGCCTACTTGGCTGTGGTGTCACAACGGGTATGGGTGCGGTACTTAATACTGCAAAAGTACAAGAAGGCGACACTGTTGCTGTCTTCGGTCTAGGCGGTATTGGTCTCTCTGCCATCATTGGTGCTCAAATGGCGAAAGCGGGTCGTATTATTGCGATCGATATTAATGAAAGTAAGTTCGAACTTGCTCGTCAACTTGGTGCAACTGATTGTATTAACCCAACTAACTACGATAAACCAATTCAAGACGTCATCGTTGAGCTGACTGACGGCGGTGTTGATTACTCGTTCGAGTGTATCGGTAACGTGAACGTAATGCGCTCTGCACTTGAGTGTTGCCACAAAGGCTGGGGCGAATCAGTTGTGATTGGTGTTGCCGGTGCAGGCCAAGAAATCTCGACTCGTCCATTCCAGCTAGTAACTGGTCGTGTATGGCGTGGCTCTGCTTTTGGTGGCGTTAAAGGCCGCTCAGAGCTACCTGAAATTGTTGAACGCTACATGGCGGGTGAATTCAAATTGAATGACTTCATCACGCACACTATGGGACTAGAAGATATCAACGAATCTTTTGAGCTAATGCACAAAGGCGAAAGCATTCGTACTGTTATTCACTTCGATAAATAACAGCTAGCCCTGCTCTACTATGCAGCCTTTAGCTTAAAGGCTGCAATCTTTCATGACCCGCATGCTTGTTCATGCTGCTATGGATAGCACTTTCTACCTTTGATTTTGGCACATGGCCACGCTTTGCATTCACTGCAAAGCGTCTTTTTTTGAGGATCCATTATGTCTCGAATCGTTGTTGTTGGTGGCGGAGCTGCTGGCCTTGAACTATCGACTCTACTTGCTAAATCTGTTCGTAAAAATGATGAGATTTTATTAATCGAACCTGAAATTGATCACTACTGGAAACCACGTTTGCACGAAATTGCAGCAGGTACTTTCGATAGTGATTTAGATTCCGTTTGTTATTTTACTCATGGCGCAACACACGGTTATCAACACTACCAAGCCGCCATGACAAACATTGATCGCCAACAAAAAGTGGTTAATGTACGAAAAGCCGATGGTACCGAAGACACCGTCAGTTACGACTATCTTGTTATCGCTATTGGTGCGGTAAGTAATGATTTTAATACCCACGGCGCACAAGCTCATTGCATGTTTTTAGACTCTGCAAGCCAAGCCCGTGAGGCATGGAACCAAATTAGCCACGTACTGCGTTCTGGTAATGACAGCACTATCAACATTGTTGGTGCTGGTGCAACAGGTGTTGAGCTTGCTGCTGAATTAGCAAGAGTAAGCAAAAAACTTAAAAGATATAACGCCGCTTGTTTAAACATTAATCTGATCGAAGCAGCTGATCGCGTGCTACCCAATAGCCCTCAGAAAATGTCTGACAAGGTGCTAGAAAAGTTAACACGAAGCGACGTTAATGTATTACTCAATACCCGCATTGAGGACGTTAGTCGCGATGGCATGCAAACAACCGATGGTCAATTCCTAGCAGCCAATACCCAATTTTGGGCTGCTGGTGTAAAAGCCCCTGACTGGTTAAATGGCATTGGTGGTTTAGCGTGCAACCGAATGAACCAGATCATAGTGAATCAAGATCTTAGTTCAACCATTGACCCTGCGATTTTTGCAATTGGTGACTGTGCATCTATTCCACAAGCCGATGGTTCAACCGTGCCTCCTAGAGCACAAGCTGCGAACCAAGCTGCGATTCACTTAGCAAAAAGCTTGAGTCGTCACTTAGACGAACAAGCTCTCACACCTTTCACCTTCAAAGATGGTGGAATGGTTGTCGCCGTCGGGCATCACTTTGCTGTCGGCTCGTTTGGTATCGCGCCGTTTGCTCAGAACGAGCGTTGTGAGGGCAAACTGGTATTACAAGGCCGCATGATTCGACGTATATACGATACGATTTTCCGCCTACATCAAAGTACGGTAAGTGGCGTATTCACTGTTTCACGTTTAATGATCACCAAGCGATTAAAAGCGGTATTCAAACCGACAGGTATTTAACTGCAACCACAGCCCTCACGACTTCAAGTGAGGGCTAAATAGCCTAGTTGCTATATATTGAGAGCCTACTATGCGTTTCACCTTTTTCAAATCTCTTCCAGTGCAACTTCTACTAGCGGCTATTTCAGCTTGGCTACTCGCACAACTGATCCCAGCCGATTACATCAACACCGACTCTGCTAGCTTTTCGCTTTTAATGCTGGCAAAAACAACATACATAGGCCTACTTAAAATGGTCGTCGGTATTGTTGTCATGCTATCGTTGTTACAGGGGATAACAAGTATCGGCTCGACCGTGAAGTTTAAGCAGCTAGGTTGTAAAACCGTCGCCTTTTATTCCTTCACTTCGATCATTGCGATCAGCTTAGGTTTAGGCGCATCGTTAGCACTCCCTGCTTGGCCGCAATTAGTGGATCCTGCAGCAATTACCCTGAGTGAGAATACCCAATTAATCGATAATAGCTCTGCATCATCAGGTGCCATTATTAGTAAATTGATCAGCATGGCACTACAAAATCCAGTTGCTGCGCTATCCAATACGAACTTACTGGCTATTGTTGTATTTTCAATCTTACTCGGCATTGCATTACTGGCGAGCTTACCTGCCAAACATGCTGTTTTTGACGTAATTTCAGGACTAAATAAAGCCGTAAACACATTAGTGTCTGGCATCATTCAGTTTGCGCCTTACGCTGTTTTTGCCATCGTGTTTGAGTTCTCTGTCACCAGTAATGGCGAGCTATTTGGTCAGCTGGCGAAATTTGCAGGCTTGGTGTTTCTCCTAACCTTTATACACGGTGCCATTGTTTTACCGACCATTGCCAAAGCAACCACAGGCATTGGTTTTAAGTCACTGTTTAAAGCACTGTCTGCGCCTATGGTGATGGCATTTACCACCTCATCTAGCTCTGCAACCTTGCCATTATCAATGCAAACAGCAGAGCAAGAACTTGGAGTATCGCAGTCTACAAGCAGCATGGTATTGCCGCTTGGTGCCATCATGAACATGGATGGTACTGCATTGTTCGAAGGGGTTGCTGCTATCTTCCTTGCCCAGCTATATGGCATAGATTTAGGAACAAGCGGCTACATCATGATCTTTATTATGGCGATGGTATCTTCTATTGGTGCACCAGGAATGCCATCAGGGTCGATGTCTGGTATGCAGTTAGTCTTACTCGCTGCGGGTATTCCGCTTGAAGCAATTGCAATCTTGCTGATCATTGAGCGACCACTAGATACCTTCCGCACTGCGGTGAATGTGGAAGGCGATATTATTGCGGCTTTGGTTGTTGATAAATGGCAGGCGAAAGCTTAATAAATTAAGTAACGACACAAATTAAAAGTTAGACAGGAAAAAACCGCTGAATCTTCAGCGGTTTTTTTTGAATGTGCCTGAGCTGTTTAGAGATGGTGGATTTAGTACAAATCCTTTTCACGGTAGCACAAACGAAATAAAGGCAAAGAGATAAGGATTTACTGCTCGCTAGCTCGCGCCCTTCGGGCTATTGCCTTTTCGTGCCTTCGGCACGGGCAATGTGCTTTCGCTTCGCTCAAGTGAACCCTGCTCTAGGGTTCGGCACCCTATCTCTAATTCACAAAATTTAGACGAAAAAAAACCGCTGATATTTCAGCGGTTTTTTTGAATATGGCGGAGAGATAGGGATTTGAACCCTAGGACGGGATAAACCGCCGCCGGTTTTCAAGACCGGTGCTTTCGAC
>NZ_NOIF01000173.1 GCF_002265265.1 Photobacterium sanguinicancri | reverse complement strand
CCTGACTCCGATAGAATATCGAAATCAGGCCTTACAAGCCGCTTAACTAAAATGTCCAACTTAATGGGGTCACTTCATTTCTGCTGGGCTTAAAATATGGCGGAGAGATAGGGATTTGAACCCTAGGACGGGATAAACCGCCGCCGGTTTTCAAGACCGGTGCTTTCGACCACTCAGCCATCTCTCCGTAAGTGCGGCGAATAATACGTTCATAATTGTTAGCTGTAAACCCCTAAAATGCTCAATTGTCTATAATATGCGCGTTAACTACCATTTTTCACAAATTTGTCGCTAACTCTGCAATACAATCACAATAAGTGCTTAAATTTCAGCCTTCTAGGCTATTATCTTTACTTCGTTCTTATCAATTTCACAAAAATTGCTATTTGTCATGCTAATCGCAGTTAGTTACTGGTTGAGACTAGCCTTTCTCACCTACTAACTGATAAAATCGCGACAACTATGTAATAAACAAAGATAGAGAGTTTCCCCATGGGAAGAAAATTCGAAGTACGCAAATTGTCAATGGCAAAAACGGCTGGCGCAAAGATCAAGGTTTACTCAAAATACGGTAAAGAGATCTACGTCTGTGCTAAAAACGGTAGCCTAGACCCAGACAGCAACCTTTCACTCAAGCGTTTGATAGAAAAAGCCAAAAAAGATCAGGTGCCAAGCCATGTTATCGAGAAAGCACTCGATAAGGCCAAAGGTGGTGCTGGTGAAGATTTTTCTACTGCGCGCTACGAGGGTTTCGGACCAGGTAACTGCATGGTTATCGTTGATTGTCTTACCGACAACAACAACCGTACTTTCATGGATGTTCGCCAAGCGTTTGTTAAGAACAACGCAAAAATTGGTGGCCCAGGTACAGTTGGCCACATGTTTGAACACCAAGCTGTTTTCCAATTTGCAGGTGACGACGATGAAGCCGTTCTAGAAAACCTAATGATGGAAGATGCAGATGTTACTGACATCGAGTGTGAAGACGGCGTAATTACTGTTTACGCACCGCACACTGAATTCTTCAAGGTGAAGAATGCGCTTGCAGCTACAATGCCTGACACCAACATCGATGTTGAAGAGATTTCATTTGTTCCACAAACAATGACTGAAATCTCAGGTGACGATATTGCCGCATTCGAGAAATTCCTTGATGCACTAAACGATTGTGATGACGTTCAGAACGTTTACCACAATGCTGAGATGCCTGATTAATTCAGCACAACTCACGACATAATTAGAAAAGCCGATGCGGTCTACACTGCATCGGCTTTTTTATGTCTAACTTCTTAGCTTCTTAGCTTCTTAGCTTCTTAGCTTCTTAGCTTCTTAGCTAAATCTACAATCAATAGTACCAAGATACCAGAAAGTACCCCTACCATGCCGTTAACCACAGAAGGCAGCAGCACTGTAATAAGCGTTGAGTCTGGAAGCATACTAATTAAGGTATGTAGCCAATCATGTGACTGCGGAATACTATGCATAATAATACCCCCACCAACAAGAAACATGGCAATTGTGCCAATAACCCCAAGCGCTCTCATTAAATGAGGGGCAAGCTGAACAAGCCCCTGGCCAAATGTATTTTTAAAAGAACCCGTTTTGCTATTAGCAACTAGATAGAAACCCGCATCATCCAGCTTCACAATGCCAGCAACTAAGCCATAGACGCCGATTGTCATTACAATAGCAATTAAACTCACTACCGCCAGCTGGGTCAAAAATACTTGTCCTTGCACTGTACCTAATGCAATCACAATAATTTCTGCAGATAGTATGAAATCAGTTCTTATTGCACCCGCTATTTTCTTACGTTCAAAATCTGCAACATCTATATCTTCTTGTTGTTCTACGCGCTGACTGTCGACTTGTGAGATCGGAACTTGGTCATCAGGCTGTGAATGAAACCATTTCTCCGCAATTTTCTCTGCACCTTCAAAGCAAAGATATAGGCCGCCAACGACCAACATAGGCGTGATTAGCCATGGTGCAATAGCACTAATCAGCAACGCTGCAGGGACTAATATCAGCTTATTGCGAAAAGAGCCTTTAGCAACGGCCCACACGACAGGAATTTCTCTTTCAGCCCGTACACCTGAGACTTGTTGGGCATTTAGCGCAAGATCATCACCAAGTACCCCCGCGGTTTTCCGCGCTGCAACCTTTGTCATTACGGCAACATCATCCAACACGCTGGCGATATCGTCTAACAATGTTAATAAACTGAGTCCAGCCAAGGTATTTACCTCACTATAAAATGGCGAAACACCATTGATAATGAACCTACACCTGATATTTTACAAATAGCTACGTTATGGTGACGACGGTAAAAACGTCACAACCCATTGTCTCGTAATAGCTTTCAAGCAAATGATCGGAGAAACAAAACCATGAGCGCAATTAAACTGACTCGAGACCAGAAAGAAGTACTGGTCTCAAAGCTTCAAAAATACTTTAGCCAAGAACTCGATCATGAGTTAGCGCAGTTTGACGGTGAATTCTTACTCGACTTTATTGCCAAAGAGATGGGGGCGCATTTCTATAATCAAGGCTTATATGATGCGCAAGCTATTCTGGATCGCCGTCTTGATGATATCCGTGAAGCCATTTATGAAATCGAACAACCTACTTCGTAAACTCAACAGATCTTGCAACTATTAACTCGACGCATCCATCTTTTACCACGCTCCCCTCTATATACAGTGTGGTGAAATGAGGCGGATTGTTTTCTCCGCCTCTTAGTTATGCATGTCAAAATAAACACACCTTTTTGTAAAATTATTCACTCATTCACTTCGATCTCAATTTGTGTTGTATCTAACTCATTAGAGGTAAAAACAACGATACATATAATTGCATAACGGCATCCCCCTTCAAACTCTGTGATTACATAGCCACTCATAAAATAAAAAAGAATTAACCCACGGAAAAACCTCAATAAAAAAAGCCAATACACTGCAATTATGATTGGTTAAACCTTTAATATGCCTGTGAAATATCGATTTACAATAGTGATTACCATCACACTAAATCCTTATCATTTATTTCGTACACGAAACATTTTTGACTGGTTTTTCATGATTCAAGCTGGTAGAGTCTCTTCCCTCACGCATACTGTGAGATATTTATGTCTACGATTAGTCACAAAACTAGCGACAAACTTGTTCCAACACTAACAATTGGATTTATCCTCTTATTTATACTTGCAGCCCTTTTTGATCTGTCCACTTTCACCTCTGCGATCCAGTCAATGTTTACTTCAGCATCGGCGACTTTCGGTTATTGGTGGCAATGCTTAATGATCATGAACTTTGCTCTAGCGCTTATCATTGCAGCAAGCCGCTACGGTAAAGTAAAAATGGGTGGTGAGTCCAAGCCAACGATTGGTACATTTCGTTGGGTAGCTATGATCATGTGTACCCTGCTTGCGGGCGGTGGTGTATTCTGGTCTGCGGCAGAGCCAATCTTCCACTTTATTACTCCTTCACCAAGTTTTCCTGGCGTAGAGGGCAGCACTGCAGCCGCCGTTACCCCAGCCTTAAGCCAAAGTTTCATGCACTGGGGTTTCCTTGCATGGGCCGTTCTTGGCACTCTAAGCACAATTGTATTGATGTACGCCCACTACCAGTGCGGTGTTAAATTACGACCTCGTGCCCTGCTTTACCCTATTCTAGGTAACAAGCTTGAAAATCACTGGTTTGGTTCAGTGATCGATTCTTGTTCTATCATTGCCGTTGCGGCAGGTACTATTGGTCCAATCGGTTTCCTTGCAACTCAGTTAGGTTACAGCCTGACCGTACTAACAGGCATGGAGAACTCGATATTCACCCAAATGATGATTCTGGCAGGTGTAGTCGCAATTTACTCTGTTTCAGCTTTCACAGGTATGGACAAAGGCCTTCAATGGCTAAGTCGTATGAATGTAATTGGCGCATGTACGCTACTTATTGCTATTTTGGTGCTAGGCCCTACAGGCTTCATCTTTGAGCAATTTGGTTTAGCATTTGGCCACTACATCCAAAACCTTCCAGAAATGAGCCTAAGTTCTTCTAACCCAAGCTGGAACTCATGGTGGACATGGTTCTTCTGGGGCTGGTTCATTGGTTTCGCACCTATGATGGCGATCTTCATTGCTCGTATTTCTAAAGGTCGTAGTGTTCGTGAACTAATCCTAACCGTTGCTGTGGCTGCGCCTATAGCGACTAACTTCTGGTTCTCTGTACTTGGTGGTACGGGTATTGGTCTTGAATTAGCGAACCCTGGTAGTATTTCAGGTCCATTAAATGAAGGCGGTTTACCAGCAGTACTGCTTGCATCTTTAGCTCAGCTGCCATTTAGCACTCTGCTTATCCCAGCATTCCTTGTACTAACCACTACTTTTGTGGCGACCACAGGTGATTCCATGGCCTATTCCATTGCGATGGCTGTATCTGGCGATAAAGAACCATCTAAAGTTCAGCGTCTATTCTGGGCTATCATGATGGGTGTTGTGGCTGGCGTCTTACTTATTGCGGGTGATGGCGGATTGAATGCACTTCAGTCATTCATCGTTATTACAGCGGTACCTGTTTCTTTCTTGGTTGCAGTAACCTTCGTTACAGGCCCTATTGCTGTAGTGAAAATGCATGCAGCACAACAGAAGCGTACTGAAAAAAGCGAAAATTGTGCTTCAACAGCACCTGTTGCTGCTATGGCAGAAAACGTTCGCTAAGCATATATAACCCTTAACGGGTTAGCATATAGCTTCTTAAGCCCGCTTTTATAGCGGGCTTTTTTACACATGAATACTGCACTTCCCTACCGTACCGCTTCAATATCAACAAATCACACTTTTACTTTTTAGGGCTAAAACCATTGAACACAGCAAATCGAAAGCACTCTTTCATTGATAAAAAACACCGTTCAAATTAAAATGCAGCCACAATTATTACGAGATTTAACCAATGAAAGTAAAGTATCTAGCCACATCAATCATTTTAGCAACCATGCTCACGGGTTGCGGTGGAGGCAGTAGTGACGGTAATGGCTCTGGCGCCGGTTCTAGCACAAAACCGATCCCGCCAGTGAAGCCCCAAGTTAAAAATGGTGCATTTAGCCTAGCAACAGGCATAGCAAATGATAAAGCAGCCCCTATCCTTGATGGTTATACCCCTTTTCGCTTTAGCTTTGTGAATGAACGTACCGATATTTCGCCGACATCACCAGCCCGAATTTCAATTGAAAACGACTCATCTGCAATCTTCCGTCACTACAATTTGCGCCAAGAAACGGCGGCAACAGAAGTAAACGGTCATCAGTTTGCTCTACAAAGCTACGGTACGAATACACAAGAAGTCGGCATTACTTTGTCTTACACGGCAGATGCAAGCCAACGAACAGATACGGTCAAGTACGAACAGTTCCGCGGTACCAAAGCACATTACTTCTTCGCACCAACAGCAACGGATCCCGATAACAATAAGTTCGGCTATCAAGAAAGCATGTTCCGTATTTTTGTTGATAGCAGTTACAAAACAGGAAAAGTAACGCTTGCAGATTATTGGGATAAGGCAGGTAAAGTCGCTATCATCAATCGATTGACTCACAATAATGTACAAAGCGATGCGCTCACAGCTTGTATTGCAATCATCACCAATAACAGTGATCCTTACTTCAATACCGAGCTTGTTGAGGCTCAAAAGAACACCGACCTCAGCCATTTTGTAAAAGGCGCTTTACCAAAGCAAGTATCCAGTAAAACGCTATTGGTTGGACTAACACTGGATGAAAGTACATTGCCCGCAGATACCCCCTTCAGCAAGCCAAATGACGCAACTAAGCAGTCTTTCCTTGATATCTGCAAATTACAAAACTCGAATATCAACTACGCAGTAGAACTCGACCTGATGCCATACCAAAGGCAAGATACTGCGCTAGTGCTCTTTAACCAAGATGGCAAACTAACGGTCAATACCAGTAAGCTTCCGCTACTGAGTTGGCGTACGGAACAGCAGGTCTCCGAGTCAACGCGGTAAATATACCTAACAATGAAGCCACATCCCCCGCCTATTCCCGGGCTATGTGGCTTCTAGGCATACTCGTTGACGAAAAGTACTGTTAATATTCAGATGCAACTCACGGTCTTTTAAGTTTGTTAAATTATTGCTGATCACGGCTTTTGCCGGCGCTTCGATCATCGGTCTCTTCATCAGCTATAGGGACACTATTTTTTAATGTCGCATCTGAATTTAGCTCATCACTTGTTGAACTTGGAGGTGCAGACATCGGCTTTCCTTTGCAAAAAATGGACAAACTTTAGCCTACCGTCATTTAACTAGTAAGTTATGCTTAATTTAATTTTAGTTTTGATACTCTTGACTAAGAACAGAAGTGGAATCAGCTAAAGTCATCATAAAAACCTAAAAGCACCAAGAATAGAAAGACTTAGTGTTTTATCTTCATAAATTTAAAATGCCTAAAATACATTACGCCATCACTTTCGATTGAAATTATTCATCATTACAATCAATCCTGTTTGATTTGCGGTGATTTTTTGATTAATATCCGCGCACAGAGTGAATTGAGCATTTACTCCATACCGTACAATAGTTCTAAGCTGTACGAATATCAGATGAGGATCGGAACCTCATCACGCTCAACATATCAATTTTGGTACTTTCGTACCGACTCTCGCAGAATCAGTAAGATTCTGCCACTCAGTTGGCTGACCGGCAGGACTCGCCCGTACTCACCAACACATTCAATAATACGTGTTTTTGCATGTCATTCATCGTCATGCATCTACGTCGCTTATTGCGACTTTGCGTTCTCTATACGATAGGAGTTTTTATGCCTAACGGATTAATGCTATCTGATCTTGCGATTGCAGGCGGACTGTTGATTCTTGGTAAGGTTTTACGTGTGCACATCACTTTGTTGCAGCGTATGTACCTGCCTTCTGCGGTAATCGCAGGCATTTTAGGTTTAGCGCTGGGTTCAGCAGGTTTAGATCTGTTACCTTGGAGCGACACTTTCGCCAGCAACGCTGGTTTACTGACTGCGGCACTGTTCTCTGCACTTGGTCTAGCAACCGATGTTCCATCCCCTTCAATTGTGGCTAAGCGCGCAGGAAGCATGTGGGCATTTAACCAAGTAGCATCTGTTTCTCAGTGGTTATTTGCTGCCATGTTTGGCTTGTTCTTAGCAACTTTTGTATTTACCGATCTAAACCCTGCCTTTGGTATTCCAATGTCCGCGGGCTTTATGGGTGGCCATGGTACTTCTGCAGTAGTGGGTGATATTTTCACAAACCTTGGCTGGGAAGATGCTTTTACACTTAGCTTAACATTTGCCACCGCGGGGATTTTCATCTCAATCGCTATTGGCATGTTGATCTTGCAAGTTGCACTCAAGCTAGGTTTGATCAAAACATTCAGTACTTTTACCAACATGAACCAGCATGAACGCAAAGGCTTAATTCAGGAAAATGATCAGCGCTGGGCAATGAAATCAACCATGTCATCACTGTCTGTTGATTCTTTCGCTATTCATGCTGCGTTAGTTGTTGTGGTAACGGCGTTCTCTTATGTTTCTGCTGATTTTCTGTCGTCGTTCCATGACAAAGTACAAATCCCAACTTTTGTAACAGGTTTCTTGGGCGGTATGTTCGTTCGTATGATTGCGCAGCGTTCAGGTGCATCACAATATCTATGTGATGGCGCTTTTCATCATGCCTCTGGTATTAGTACCGACTACCTTATCGTATTTGGTATTTCAGCCATTAAGGTGACGGTATTAGTCCAGTACATTGCACCAATGGCTGTACTCGCAACAGGTGGCGTACTCTTTACCTTATTCCTTATCTTTTGGGTTGCCCCACGCATCATGGGTGATAATTGGTTTGAAAAAGGAATTTTCTCTTGGGGCTGGCTAACCGGTACAGTAGCGATGGGTATCGCATTACTGCGCATTGTTGATCCTGAGATGAAGAGCAAGGTGTTAGATGACTATGCAATCGCTTATGTACCTGGCTCTATTACCGATATCTTTATTATTTCGTTAATGCCGCTGGCTATGTATTCAGGCTATCACTGGCACGCGTTAGCGATTGGCTTAGCTTATATTGCATTTGTTTTATTTATCTGGCGTTTTGTATTCCAAAAAAACAGAGTACTTGCTACCCAGTAAAATCCGAATGTTTTAATGGTGATCAAAAAGAGAGGCTAAGGCCTCTCTTTTACTATTACGGATTAGCCGCAATAATCATTCCACTATCTGCCGCTCAGAAAGCATCTGACTAAGGGTTAATTAAGTTCAATACCAACGCCGTTACGGCCATTCGACTTCACTTGATATAAAGCATTATCTGCCTTCGCTAAATACTCTTGCCAATGTGAAGCAAGTAGATCTCTCGATTCCACTTCAACCCCTCCAATCGAGACTGTTACTTCAAGCTCTCGACCTTCAATACTGACATTTTCTAGTAATACCGCACGGCGAATACGATCTAATAATTCGTAGGTATTTGAGCTATCACTCACGGAGAAAATAGCGACAAACTCTTCGCCTCCCCAACGGGCAACTTTGTCATGAGTACGGCAGCTATGTTGAAGCCGAGATGATATTTCTTGTAACACACGATCACCAATATCATGACCATGGATATCATTTATTTGCTTGAAATAATCGATATCGAGCAAAGCAACAATATACTTACTAACTCTAGGCATCTCGCCCTTAATTTCCCCTGTGATCCATTGCTGAATATAACGGCGATTGTACATACCCGTTAAAGGATCTTGGAACGACTGTTCAGTTAACGACACATTTGATTGTGCCAATTCAACATTATCTTTAGATAAGTGGTTATTGCGGCGATATAGTAACCCCAATACCGCTGCACCTAATAATATGCTTAGCAATAAAATAATTTCTCGTGAATGTTGAGACGTTATCTGAGCTGATTTCAACTCACTATCAGCCTTTAGCAAAGCAATTTGATGCTCTTTTTTCTGAGTAATATACTGTGTTTGAAGTGAACGAATCTCTTCTCGCTTTGCACGTAAATAGTGACTTTCTTTTTCATTTACATAACGCTGGAAATACTCTAATGACACTTTATAGTTACCGTTTTTACTATAAATATCAGACAACAATTTGTACAACCTAATCACCTGAGAATTGCTACCATACTCTTTATAAATATCGAGAGCGACTAACGCTGTACTGATCGCCTCATTAAGTTCCTTGAGCTCAAGATACGCTAACGATTTTGATTCATAGCAAAACGCTCGACCTACCCTATCTTTAATGTTATCAGCAAGTTGTAAGCATTCTTTCGACATTTTCAGCGATGCTTCAAGTTTATTCTCATCAAGTAACACGGATGTATAGTTGGTCAGCGTGACTAGCTGAATGTAACTAGATCCTGTTTTTGATGCATGCTTGATAGCTTTACGGATATAACCAGCTTCTTCATTTTCAAGGTTAAAATAATTCGCCACCAGCCCTGCATGGATATAGAGCAAGGTTGCTGTATAATCATTTTTTATATGATTGTGATTAAAGACTTCAAATGCCTTTTCATTGTATTTTTTCGCTAAAGCCCACTGATCGAGATCTGTATACATATTACCGATATTCGACAAGACTAAGACTACTTGAGCATAATCCTGCTGTTCTTCAAAATATGACAAAGCCTTCAGATAATTAGACAAAACCTGATCATATTTAGATTGGTAATACCAGATATTAGCCTGCCATTTTAATGCACGAGCAGTGAGATTCTTAAATCCAGTTTTTTTAGCAATTAACAGTACTTCATCCAAATAGCTTAACCCATTTTCATACTCCCCTGTTTCTTTGGCCAATATAGCCCGATGTAGCAAAGCTTCACCTTCTATCCAAGGCTGATCTAGTGTTTTAGCTAACTCCTCGAGTTCACCAATAACATCTAATGGCTTTTCCTCAGTGAGAGTGTAAGCCTCTAGACGCGACATCGTTAGTACATAGTAGACACGCTCCCAACCTGTCATGGGCTTGCCCGATTTAGAGGCAATAAACTGCTTGATAAAACCATACGCTCGCTCAGGATCGCGTAACGATTGGATATAAGCAGACATTAAGCGACTGTCGTGTTGAATAACTGAGGGGGTATAAATAAAATCGCTGGGCTTCGCTTGAACAGACACTATGCACCCAGTAGCAATAATTAGCGACAATATACCAATTCGGACTGCATACATGAAGGGTGATGACCTGTGAGAATACATTCGATTACTATATCAATTGAGTAAGTAATCATCTTCCGACTGTTAGCAAACAGAGTCAACCAACAAATGACAGAATGACACCTTCATGAAGTAAGTGCACAAAATCACGTCACAGAACCATCCAAAAAGGATTGGCACTTCATTTGTACGCCATTTTTAATATGTATAAACCAGTAATCATGAGCCACTCTTAGTTAAATCAGCCTATTTTTCATTCTAAATCCCATAAACAATTTAACATTAATCAAATATTACTCAGCAACAATATCTAACGTAAGAGGCGCCTTGCATATCAACGTTAGGGTGTAATCATATTATTGTTCGTATTCTTTACGGTGGGGATTTTATGACACGCCACTGACAGGAGCCTGACAATAGTTTTCACTTTGGAATGTACTATTATTCTTATCAATAGTGAGTGAGTAAACATT
>NZ_NOIF01000172.1 GCF_002265265.1 Photobacterium sanguinicancri | reverse complement strand
TCCCAAGAACGGTAAAACCAAGACCTCAACGATATGCCAAAAATAAGAAAGCCGCTCACCTTAAGTGAACGGCATTAGAGCCGAGGCTCTCCTTTTTTATGGTCGTAATATTAGCGTAACGGTATTAGTGACGATACTCTTTTGATGCTTTAACCACATTATTCATTTCATCGATAAGCTCTAATAGTTCAGGCTCAATATCATCTTGTTTCGCATTGGCTTTTAGCTGAGTTTCAATGGTATGGCACAAGGATTTCAAGCGCGGTACTCCGCTGTATGCACAGCTACCATGCAATTTGTGAATTGACGGCCATAGCTCAATTTCTTTGCCGTCGAGTGCTTCATTTACCAACATTTCGACTTCCGGCATGTAATCGAGCAGCATTTGTAACATGTCTTTGGCGAGATCCTCTTTGCCTGCTGCTTGCTTTAAGGCTAAGGTCCAATCCCAGCTGATACTGTTGTCGTACTGCGAGGCTTCTTCCTGCTGCTTTTCGATAGGCGTGAAGATTGCGTCTTCAACCTCATTGTCTGTTGATTGATCGTCTGGATGAGTCCATTTTGACAATATTTGCTGCAAGATATGTTCTTCAATAGGTTTGGTGAGATAGTCATCCATACCAGCCTTGATAAGACGCTCCCGCTCACCAGCCATCGCATGTGCTGTTACAGCAATCACTGGCGTATGGTGGTTTAGTTCAGTCTTATGGATCTCCTCACAGGCGGTAACCCCGTCCATTTCAGGCATTTGAATATCCATAAATACTAAATCAAAGGCTTTCTGGTGGGCATATTCCACCGCCTTACGGCCACCGGTTGCGGTTATAACTGTTTCTACACGCTCACTCAATAGTGCTGAAATCAGTTTAAGGTTGGCAGGGTTATCATCAACGGCCATGACAGTTAATGGCAAAATTGTTTGCGTTGGCTCAGACAGTAATATGGCTTCTGGCTCTAGCAATAAATCATTGCTGCCTGCGAGCGCCTCAAACAATTTACGCTGTGCTAATGGTTTACCGAGACAAGCTGATACGCCCGCTGCCAGTAAGCGCTCTGAGAGTGCCAACTCTGTAGCAGGTAAGCTCACAATAACTTTGTCTGCCACCTGCTCGGCTTTGAACACATTATCAAGCAGAGTCGCAATCGGAGGTTGTTCACCCGGAGAGAGACTTAACAGGGCAAACTGATGCGGCTCGATATCTTCAGGCATAGTCGAGCGATAGGTAACTTGTAGGCCAGCATTAATCAAGCGTTGCTGCGTTACGGACGCTGCCTGCATGTTTGGCTCGATCAGCAGGAGTTTTTTACCGATCAGGGCTTCAGTGTCTATTGGCTGTGAAACTGGCAAATCAGTTTTCATTAGACGTAAGCTGAACCAGAACGTCGACCCTTGGTGCAAGCGGCTGGTTAAGCTGATTTCACCACCCATTTGGGTGACCAGTTTTTGAGTGATAACTAGACCTAATCCCGTACCACCATAGCGGCGTGAAATACTGGCATCGGCTTGGCTAAATGCTTGGAATAGCTGAGCTTGCTGGCGCTCAGAAATGCCAATACCAGTATCACGAACAATGAATTGCAGTTCGACGTTTTCTTCTTTATCAGCTTTGAGTTCCACCGAGACATCAATGTTACCGCGCTCGGTGAATTTTACTGCGTTACCAATGAGGTTCGTCAGTACTTGCTGAATACGCAGTGGGTCACCAATTAATCCCGCAGGAATACGATTGTCGATCTTTAACGTCAGCTCTAGCCCTTTTTCGTGGGCGTTTGGTGCCAGTAGACGCATGACCTCATCAAGTGATTCGGTAAAATCGAACGGAATATTTTCAAGCAACAACTTACCAGCTTCAAGTTTCGAGAAATCGAGAATGTCATTGATGATCGTGAGTAGATTATTAGCCGATTTTTCAATGGTCTGTAAGTAATCTTGCTGGCTCGAACTTAAACGGGTTTTAAGCATTTGGCGGGTAAAACCAATGACACCATTAAGTGGTGTACGCAGCTCATGAGACATGTTGGCCAAAAATTCCGACTTCACTCGTGCCGCTTCTTGAGCGCGTTTTTTCGCAATATCGAGCTCAACGTTCTGAATCTCTAGCTGTTCAAGCGTTTCACGTAGATCTGAGGTGGCCTGATCGATGCTTTGCTGCATTTCGATATGGTATTCCGCCAGTGAAATAGCCATGGCATTGATACCGTTTTTCAAGGTATCGAGCTCACCCAATAGTTGCCCTTCGATACGCACATCCAAGTGACCACGGCGGATACGGTCAACTACGCTTACCATATGTGATATGGGGCGGGTGACATCTTGCATCAATCGATATGCAAACAAACAAGACAATGTCAGCCCAAGTAATAGCACCATTAAAGCGGTAAATACTTCTTGGTATTGCTGTAAGCGCAGGCTGCTTAAATCGAGTTCTAACGCAATATAGCCCAGCGTGCGTTCTTGGCCTTCGATACCTGATAGCTGACCAAACTGACCTTCGCTGATGATTGGTGCTCGCAATATCATCGAATTTTCATTGAGGCGTGTATCTAAGAGTAACGGGATCGGCTCATCGTCTGGGTACATCAAGGCTTCGAAATTACGATGAAAGTTTGAGGTAACAAACAATTCGTTGTTGGCATCGAATACCGCAATACTGCGTATAATTTGAGAGTGTTTTCGATGGGCGTAGCCAATTAACCGACGTACGGCTTCTCGGTTATCTTTGGTCATACCAAATTCGGTTGAAATGGCCAGCGGCTCAATAATGCTTGCGCCGGTAGAGACAAGTTGATGTTCAAGGTCCTGATAGCGGCTCATAGTGAAAAAAGCGCTTAATAACAGGCCGATAATCAGCGTTGGTGCTAATGTCAGGGTGAAGACCCTGGCACGAAGTCCATATTTGGTCATGGTTCTCTTAATTACAAGAAAGCGATTCTATGGGAGAATTAGTATCCATCAGTGGCCTAGCTTAAAGAAAGTCAGGCCATTCGACAAATTCTCAATGTCTGAACAGTGAGCGAAACACCTATGGCACGCTTTTTTAAGCCTCAAAAACGAAAAATTACCGACACTAAGCACAAGGAAATCACGATAAGTCGCTTAGACCATGTAGGCGCTGGAGTGGGCCACCTGAATAAAAAACCGGTATTTGTTGACGGTTTATTACCAGGCGAAAAAGCGGTTGTTCAGTTTACTGAAGACAAAAAACAGTACGCACGTGCGACTGTGATCAAGCGTCTAACCGATAATGCCGAGCGTATTAAACCGCATTGTCCAATCTATGACCAGTGCGGTGGCTGTAACTTACAACATTTATCCCATTCAGCTCAGGTAGTTGCCAAGCAGCAATCCTTGGGTGAGCTGATGACAAAGTTTGCGGGAGCTGAGGTCGAGATCCAGCAAGCAAAACCAATTGTCGCACAAGATTTTGAATATCGCCGTTGTGCACGTTTCGCGGTAAAGCTCAGTGCCAAAGGGCAACTTGCGTTTGGTTTCCGTAAAAAGCAAAGCAAAGATATTGTCGATGTCGCACATTGCCCAATCTTAGCGGCATCATTGAATGAACTTTTACCGTCATTACGTACTCTGTTAATGGGGTTAAAGGGACGAAAAAACCTTGGACACGTTGAGCTGGTGGAAGCCGATAATGGCCGTGTTGTGTTGATCCGCCACTTAAAGCCGTTTTCTGACAGCGATATGTCACAAATTAATGCGTTTGCTGATAAAAATGACATCACGTTATATCTTGCACCAGAGAGTGATGAGCTCAATCATGTGCGTGGTGATAAACCACACTATGGCTTGGACGGGGTTGAACTGACGTTTTCACCAAAAGATTTTATTCAGGTGAATGCGAATGTGAACAAACAGATGGTTGCTCAAGCGGTTGAATGGTTAGATGTGCAGCCAGAAGATCGGGTGCTTGACCTATTTTGTGGTTTAGGTAATTTCAGTTTACCACTGGCAAAACGTGCAAAATCACTGGTTGGTGTTGAAGGTGTCGATGAAATGGTTCATCGTGCTACTTATAACGCCGAAAAAAATGGTATCGATAACGCAACCTTCTATCAGGCTAACTTGGAAGAAGACGTGACTTTGTTATCATGGGCAAAAGAACCCTTTAATAAAATATTACTCGACCCTGCGCGCGCGGGCGCAGCAGGTGTTATGCAGCACGTTATAGCACTTAAACCACAGCGTGTGGTGTATGTGTCATGTAACCCTGCCACGTTGGCGCGTGATAGTCAGGCACTGCTGCAACAAGGTTATCAGTTGGAGCGTCTTGGTATGTTGGATATGTTCCCACAGACAGGACACTTAGAATCAATGGCGCTATTCGTAAAAACGGTTCGCTAAAACGATCGAGTCATACGTAAACGCCATTACAAAAAGCAAAACAGGATAGAGAAATGGTCGCAGTTCGCGGTGCGCATTTAAAGGAAAACGATACATTTGAGCTTTCAGCATGGGTTGATAGTTTGCAGCAAGACGCCAAGATATCGAAGCGTCTAAAAAGCACCTATCAGCGGTGTATCGACATAACATCAACGGAAGATTCAGCAGCATTGTTGCTGTGGCGTGGCCGCGAAATGGTTGAGATCCTCGTGATGCTCAGCATGGATGCAGAAACCTTGGTCGCAGCTTTGCTGTGCCCATTGGTTGAAGCGGGTGTCTACGACTTAGAGCAAGTCAAAGAAGACTACAACACAGCAATCATGCAGCTGGTGGCGGGTGTTGACCAAATGGCAGCTATCCGCCAGCTTAGCGCAACCACTGAAGGGGCGGCGCAATCAGCACAGGTAGATAATATTCGCCGTATGCTGCTATCTATGGTGGATGACTTCCGCTGCGTGGTCATTAAACTTGCTGAGCGTATTTGTAACCTACGTGAAGTGAAAGATGAGCCTGATGAGGTACGCCGCGCTGCTGCGAAAGAGTGTGCCAATATTTACGCACCGCTGGCTAACCGTTTGGGTATTGGTCAGTTGAAGTGGGAAATCGAAGATTACGCTTTCCGCTACAAACACCCTGATACTTATAAGAAAATTGCGAAGCAACTGTCGGAGCGCAGGATTGTACGTGAGCAATACATCGAGCACTTTGTCACTGATTTAGCTGACTCTATGGTGAGCTGTAATATCAATGCCGAAGTGCAAGGTCGTCCTAAACACATCTATAGCATCTGGCGTAAGATGCAGAAAAAGAACCTTGATTTTGACGAGCTCTTCGATGTGCGTGCGGTACGTATTATTGCCGACCAGCTGCAAGACTGTTACGCCGCGTTAGGGGTTGTACATACTAAATATCGTCATCTGCCAAAAGAGTTTGATGACTATGTCGCTAATCCTAAACCGAACGGTTACCAGTCTATCCACACGGTAGTGTTGGGGCCTGAAGGTAAAACCATCGAAATTCAAATCCGCACCAAGCAGATGCATGAAGAGTCGGAATTGGGTGTTGCTGCACACTGGAAATACAAAGAAGGTGGCGCGGCTGGTGGTGGCAGTAAATCATCTTACGATGAGAAAATTGAATGGCTTCGTAAGCTGCTTGTGTGGCAAGAAGAAATGTCAGACTCTGGCGAAATGCTGGATGAATTACGCAGCCAAGTATTCGATGATCGCGTGTATGCCTTTACCCCAAAAGGGGATGTGGTTGATTTGCCGTTGAATGCGACGCCGCTTGATTTTGCATATCATATCCACTCTGAAGTGGGTCACCGTTGCATTGGTGCTAAGGTGGAAGGGCGTATCGTTCCATTCACCTACAACTTACAAATGGGTGATCAAGTTGAAATTATCACTCAAAAAGAGCCTAACCCATCACGCGATTGGTTAAACCCGAACTTAGGTTTTGTGACCTCTAGCCGTGCGCGTGCCAAAGTACACGCTTGGTTTAGAAAACAAGCGCGTGATAAGAACTTAATCGCGGGGCGTGAAATGTTGGAGGCCGACTTACATAAGTTAGGCGCCACCATGAAAGACGCAGAACTTTATGCGTTGAAACGCTTTAATGCCAAAAACCTCGATGAGTTGTTTGTCGGTGTCGGCAGTGGTGATTTACGTATTAATCAAGTGGTTAATCATATTAACACCTTGGTCAATAAGCCCACCGCAGAAGAAGAAGATAAGCAACTGCTTGATAAGCTGACAGAAGCCAGTGAAAAGAGCAGCACCAGTACCCAAAAACCGCAACGAGATGCGGTGGTGGTGGAAGGGGTGGATAACCTGATGACCCACCTAGCGCGCTGTTGCCAGCCGATCCCAGGTGATGACATCACGGGGTTTGTGACTCAAGGACGCGGTATTTCGGTTCACCGAAGTGATTGTGAACAGCTGGACGAGTTACGTCATCATGCACCAGAGCGTTTGATTCAAACGGTGTGGGGCGGTGGTTTCGTTGGTAACTACAACATTACAGTGCGTGTGATTGCCTCTGAACGAAATGGCTTGATCAAAGAACTCACGAATACTTTAGCCAATGAGAAAACCAAAGTCTCTGGCATGAAGAGCCGTATCGACTATAAGAAACAAATGTCGATCATGGATTTTGAGCTAGAGCTAACGGATTTAGAAGTACTCAGTAAGGTACTTAAGCGCCTAGAGCAAGTGAAAGACGTCGCCGAAGCGAAGCGTTTGTACTAACGTTGTACAGAACAATAAAAATAAATAACGGGAAGCCTTAGTGCTTCCCGTTTTGTTAAGCGAGATGAAAATGGAAAAAATGACTCCAGCAGCAATGACACAACTACTTGAAATTATGGCGACGTTACGCGACCCACAACAAGGTTGTCCGTGGGATATCAAGCAGACGTTTGACTCGATAGTGCCGCATACTATTGAAGAAGCCTACGAAGTAGCTGATGCTATTCATCAGCAAGACTGGCCTGAAGTAAAAGCTGAATTAGGGGATTTACTGTTCCAAGTGGTGTTTTACAGTCAAATGGCGAAAGAGCAGGGTTTATTTGATTTTGATGATGTAGTCGCAGGACTAAATGAGAAACTGACGCGCCGCCACCCTCATGTTTTTAGTGAAAAAGAATTTGCTGACGATGCGGAAATTAATGCTAATTGGGAAGCAGAGAAAGCCAAAGAGCGCGAACAAAAAGCAGATGACCTGAGTGTATTGGCAAATATTCCACTTGCGTTACCTGCATTGAGCCGTGCTGATAAGATTCAACGTCGTTGTGCCAAGCACGGTTTTGACTGGGATACGCTAGGCCCTGTGGTCGATAAGGTCAAAGAGGAAATTGATGAAGTTCTCGAAGAAGTCATCCAAGTTGAACCAGATCAAGCCAAAATCGCGGAAGAAATGGGGGATTTACTGTTTGCTACAGTTAACTTTAGTCGCCACTTAAAGGTCAACCCAGAGCAAGCTTTACAGTTGGCGAATAAAAAATTTGAGCGTCGATTTCGCCAAGTGGAAGAATGTGTGCTAGAACAAGGTTTGCACCTTGAAGACTGCTCGCTGGAAAAACTGGATGGCATCTGGGATCTTGTAAAGCAACAAGAAAAGTCGAATTGCTAATCAAATTATACTGTTATTGCTCGGTTAAATAGTATGCGGTTAAGGAATAGTTTTGTTGTTATTTTACACGAACAGTTTGTGCAACTCGTATAATTGATTTGAAACAAATAATACTCATGATTGCTGTGATAGTTTTCACGTTGTGGCGATAAAAGGTGTCTGGTATCATTGCTCTCCGTCCAGATAGTTTTTATATCCTCTACACCAATCTTCCAGGTTAAATATGACAACGAATTACATTTTTGTTACGGGCGGGGTTGTTTCCTCTCTAGGTAAAGGTATTGCTGCTGCATCTCTAGCGGCTATTCTAGAAGCACGTGGTCTTAAAGTGACTATGATGAAACTAGACCCTTACATCAACGTTGACCCAGGCACAATGAGCCCAATTCAGCACGGTGAGGTATTCGTTACGGAAGACGGTGCAGAGACCGACCTTGATCTTGGTCACTACGAGCGTTTCATTCGTACTAAGATGACCAAGCGTAATAACTTTACAGCGGGCCGCGTGTACGCGGACGTACTTCGTAAAGAGCGTCGTGGTGATTACCTAGGCGCAACCATCCAGGTTATTCCACACATCACTAACGCGATCAAAGAACGCGTTATTGCAGGTGCTGAAGGCCACGATGTTGCTATCGTAGAAGTGGGTGGTACTGTTGGTGATATCGAGTCACTACCATTTATGGAAGCGATTCGTCAGCTAGCGGTTCAGCATGGTCGTGAGAACACTATGTTCATGCACTTAACACTAGTGCCATACCTTGCAGCAGCAGGCGAAGTGAAAACTAAGCCAACGCAGCACTCTGTAAAAGAACTACTTTCTATCGGTATTCAGCCTGACATCCTTGTATGTCGTTCTGACCGTATGATTCCAGCTAACGAGCGTGCGAAAATTGCATTGTTCTGTAACGTTCCTGAAAAAGCTGTAATCTCAATGAAAGACGTAGATTCAATCTACAAGATCCCTCAACTGATTAAGGCTCAAGGTCTAGATGACCTAGTATGTCAACGTTTCGGCATCACAGCGCCAGAAGCAAACCTTGCAGAGTGGGAACAAGTCATTTACGAAGAAGCAAACCCTACCGCTGAAGTTGTTATCGGTATGGTTGGTAAGTACATTGAACTACCAGATGCTTACAAATCAGTAAATGAAGCATTAAAACATGCTGGTTTGAAAAACCGTCTTTCTGTGAAGATCAAATACATTGACTCACAAGATGTAGAATCAAAAGGCGTTGAAGTTCTAGAAGGTCTAGATGCAATCCTAGTACCTGGTGGCTTCGGTAATCGTGGTGTTGAAGGTAAAATTCAGACAGCACAATACGCTCGTGAAAACAAAATTCCGTACTTAGGCATTTGTCTGGGTATGCAAGTGGCACTGATCGAATTCGCACGTAATGTTGCGGGTCTGGCTGATGCGCATTCAACTGAATTTAACGCAGAAACTAAGAACCCAGTAGTTGGTTTGATTACTGAGTGGGTTGATGGCGAAGGAAATGTTGAAGAACGTACAGATAAATCAGATCTAGGCGGCACAATGCGCCTTGGTTCTCAGCTATGTCACCTAGCGGACGGTTCAAAAGCACGTGAGCTATACAACAGCCCAACAGTGCACGAACGTCACCGTCACCGCTATGAAGTAAACAACAACTTACTTCCTACACTAGAGAAAGCAGGTTTGAAAGTTTCTGGTCTGTCTGCAGATAAGAAATTGGTAGAGATTATCGAGTTCCCTAACCACCCATGGTTTGTGGCAGCTCAGTTCCACCCTGAGTTCACATCAACGCCTCGTGATGGTCACCCATTATTTGAAGGTTTTGTAAAAGCGGCAGGTATTAACCAACGCGGTGAACTTAATCAGTAAGGATTACTGGTAGCAGTGGCGGGGGATGCTACTGCTATTTTTTAGCTTTTTATTTTGAAGATAAAGCAAGAGGAAACATAATGTCTAAGATCGTTAAAGTTCTAGGTCGTGAAATCATCGATTCACGCGGTAACCCAACTGTTGAAGCTGAAGTACACCTAGAAGGCGGTTTCGTTGGTATGGCGGCAGCACCATCTGGCGCATCTACTGGTTCTCGCGAAGCTCTTGAGCTACGTGACGGCGACAAATCACGTTTCCTAGGTAAAGGTGTTCTTAAAGCAATTGAAGCTGTAAACGGCCCAATCGCTGAAGCACTTGTTGGCAAAGATGCGAAAGCACAAGCTGACATCGACCAAATCATGATCGACCTAGACGGTACTGAAAACAAATCACTTTTCGGTGCTAACGCAATCCTAGCTGTTTCTCTAGCGAATGCTAAAGCGGCTGCAGCGGCTAAAGGCATGCCTCTTTACGAGCACATCGCAGAGCTAAACGGCACAGCTGGCGTATTCTCTATGCCTCTACCAATGATGAACATCATCAATGGTGGCGAGCACGCTGATAACAACGTTGACATCCAAGAGTTCATGATTCAGCCAGTTGGCGCTAAAACTCTTAAAGAAGGTCTGCGTATCGGCGCTGAAGTATTCCACAACCTAGCTAAAGTTCTTAAGTCTAAAGGCTACAGCACTGCAGTTGGTGATGAAGGTGGCTTCGCTCCTAACCTTAAGTCTAACGCTGAAGCGCTAGAAGTTATCGCAGAAGCTGTTGCAGCTGCTGGTTACGAACTAGGTAAAGACGTTACTCTTGCTATGGACTGTGCAGCATCTGAGTTCTTCGACAAAGAAGCTGGCATCTACAACATGAAGGGCGAAGGTAAAACTTTCACTTCTGTAGAGTTCAACCACTACCTAGCTGAGCTAGCGAACAACTTCCCAATCGTTTCTATCGAAGACGGTCTTGACGAGTCTGATTGGGATGGCTTCAAGCACCAAACAGAACTTCTAGGCGACAAGCTTCAAATCGTTGGTGACGATCTGTTCGTTACAAACACGAAGATTCTTGCTGAAGGTATCGAGAAAGGCGTAGCTAACTCTATCCTTATCAAGTTCAACCAAATCGGTTCTCTTACAGAGACTCTAGCTGCAATCAAGATGGCTAAAGATGCTGGTTACACAGCAGTTATCTCTCACCGTTCTGGCGAAACTGAAGATGCAACTATCGCTGATCTAGCGGTAGGTACAGCTGCAGGTCAAATCAAAACTGGTTCTATGAGCCGTTCTGACCGTGTTGCTAAGTACAACCAACTTATCCGTATCGAAGAAGCTCTAGGTGCTAAAGCTCCTTTCAACGGTCTTAAAGAAGTTAAAGGTCAAGCTTAATCATTAAGCTTTGATTTTGGATAGTTAATTATCCGACGACTTTATGGAAGCCGCCTCGAATGAGGC
>NZ_NOIF01000171.1 GCF_002265265.1 Photobacterium sanguinicancri | reverse complement strand
TCCTTGAATTAACTATGAGGCGTTAACATGAAGAAGAATAATAAAAATATTATTGTAGAGAAGACTGCAAATTTATTGGAAAATAATTTCTATACGAAAGAAGGCGTATATGAAACGCCAATGCTTTACTCCCCTGCGTTATCAAACCTTTGCAGTGGTAATGTATATTTAAAATGCGAAAACTTACAAACAACAGGTAGTTTCAAAATCAGAGGTGCATCAAGCGCCCTACTCAACTTACCTCAAGAACTAAAAAATACTGGTGTATTAACAGCGAGCTCAGGTAACCATGGCGCTGGTACTGCTGCGGCAGCAAAAGCCTTAGGGATCCCTGTTACCATTTATGTTCCCGCGAAGATCAGTAGTAAAAAAGAGAAAAAAATAAGCAAACTTGGCGCAACCCTTATTAAGGTTGACGGCAGCGCTGATTATGCCGAAACCGTCGCATTGGCAGATGCTAAAGAAACGGGCGCAACCTACATTAGCCCTTATAACCATGAAGATATCATTGCTGGACAGGGCACGATTGGCTTAGAAATTTTAGCGCAAACGCCAAGTGTAGACGCTGTTATCGCCAGTGTTGGCGGTGGTGGTCTCATCAGTGGTATTGGTTCTAACATCAAAGCGCATAAACCTGAAACTCAGATTATCGGCGCCTTTCCTGAAAATGCCCCAGTAATGAAAGTCTGCATGGAAGCACAGGAAATCATTGAAGTTCCTGAATCCGATACCTTATCTGATGGTACTGCGGGCGGAATCGAAGAAGGCAGTATCACGCTAGCACTCTGTATGGACGTTATTGATAGCACAGAAACTGTCACTGAATACGAAATAGCGGAAGCGATGAAGCTGATTAAAGAAAATCACGCCATGATCATTGAAGGCGCAGCAGGCGTAGCTGTCGCGACACTCATTAAAAATAAAGAAGCCTATAAAAATAAGAATGTATGTGTCGTACTTTGTGGCAGCAACGTGACCGACGAAACCTTTAACTCAGCAATGGCGATGGTGAAATAAATGGAAATCATCAATAAACAAGCAATCGAAGCAAACTTACCTGATATGTCTACACTAATGGCAATCATCAAACAGTGCTATATCGATTACAGTGACAAAAAATATGTTGTCCCCGCTGTTGGCCATATGCCATTACCAAATGGCGAGCTGCACATCAAATATGGCATTAGTGACGTTCAAAAGTATGCAGCGATAAAAATAGCATCAGGTAGCTATACCAACCATGAAATAGGCTTACCTAACTCATACGGTTGCATCATGGTTATTAACGCGAATACGGGCTTTCCTGAGTACATGCTACAAGATGAAGGCATACTCACCGACCACAGAACAGCAGCCGCTGGCGCCCTTATGGCTCAAACCATGATCGGTGATAATTCAGCGCGTACATTCGGCATTGTGGGGTGCGGTATTCAAGGGTATTTTCAAAGCGTTTACACCTGCCACGCTCTTGGAATTAATCAAGTGTTAGCCTATGACATCAAGCCAGAGAATATCCAGTCACTCACAGAGCAATTAGCCAAACATGACATTGAGCTGGTCCTTTGTAAGTCGATAAAAGCCTTGTGTGAATCTTGCGATGTGATAACAACCGTCACACCCTCCACTAGCGGCTATATCATATATGACTGGTTAAAACCGAATGCACATATTAACGCCTTTGGCTGTGATACCGAAGGTAAGCAAGAGCTTACTGAAAACGTGCTTCAGAATGCGAGCCTTATTTTGGCTGATAGCCTTGCGCAATGCTCACACCATGGTGAATTGCAGTACCTGTACAATGATAGAAGTCAGCAGCACATCAAACGTAAAAGTACAGAGTTTGGCTCCTTCTTGAAGGACCAAGCACGCTTTAGCACTTCAGGATTGACCATCGCTGATTTTACGGGGATCGCCCCGCAAGACATTGCCATCGCAAATGCCGTCATCAAACAATAAACGTTTATATCTATTTAGCCATGAAACAAGCCCAGCAACAACCTGCTGGGCTTCGCTTTTTGATACAACGAATGGCACTTCATTATTTTTTCTTGTATTTATTCAATAACTCGAAAGGAATGTGACAATAATCATTGGGGAAACGTGTCAGCCTATCTTGATGCTCATCATCGCTTTTAACGTAATTAACCAGCGGTAACACTTCAACCACCACTTTATCGCTGTCTTCTCGCGCTGCAATATACGCCTTTACTTGCTCAAGATGTGAAGGGTTAACACTGTACACGCCAGTTCGGTACTTTTCGCCAACATCATCGCCCTGCTTATTTAAGCTATAAGGGTCAATAATTTCAAAGAAGTACGCCATTAACTGCGCAATCGTCACCTGCAGAGGATCAAACTGAGTACGCACACATTCCGCATAACCATCGTAGTCACTTTGCGTGGTATTCGTTGTGCCATTCGCACGCCCGCTCTCTGTTGTAATCACACCGGGTAGGTGCTTCATAAATTCTTGCACGCCCCACAAACAGCCGCCCGCAAAATATATTTCTTCCATCAGATACAATCCAATTAATAAACAAAAAACAGGTGATCGCTAGCTACGTAGGTCGCCTGACTTTTCTAGCAACTCAGGAAAGCGTTCAAACAAGTAATCTAAAAACAGTCTAATCCGTTTAGGTTGAAACTGCTTACTGATATACACCACATTCAAATCAGCACTAGAGACCATAGTTGAAGTATTGAAGTTCTTCATGTAACCATTAAGTACCGTCACAAGACGCTGGCTATTAATGTCAGCTTGAACATCCAGTACAGATTTAAGCGCAATTCCCGCCCCTTCTAATGCCCACTGACGAATAATCTCACCATCATCGGAAAAACGTTTTGGCGACACAGTGATCGATACTTTTTTTTCTTGTTCTTGAAAGTGCCAGGTTTTCAGCTCTTCATTGCTTCGTAGCATCACCAAACAATCATGACTAGCTAAATCTTCAGGCTTCAAGGGGGTACCGTGCTTAGCAAGGTATTCAGGTGAGGCACACAAAACCCGTCGGCTAGGCGATAATCGGCGTGAGATCAGGCTACTATCAACCAGTTCACCATAGCGAATCACAATGTCCCGACCAGATTCCGCAATATTTGAAATACGATCATCAAGGTATAAATAAGGCACGACATCTGGATACTGCGCAACAAACTCATTCAAAATTGGCATGATGTATTGCTTGCCGATATCTTTAGGAGCAGAAACTCGGAGCGCACCTTTAACTTCCTTCATACCATTCTGGATAAGGTTCTCTACCTCGCTAACATTATCCAAAATGTCGAGACAGGCCTTGTAATAAAGTTCACCCGCATCGGTTAAACCAACATGTCTCGTACTTCGGTTAAGTAACTTAACACCATACCTCTCTTCTAATGCTTGAAGCCTCGCTGTCATGGTCGCAGGAGAAAGTCCAAGGTCTCGCCCAGCCGCAGCCAACCCCTGACGCTTAACAATACTCACGAACATGGTCATATCCGAGAATTTATCCACTCACACCTCGATTATTCAGTTATTCAAAATAATGAATTCGAATTCTACCCAATTATCAAAATAAATCGAACAAATATAATAGCCAACATCAAAGGAAAACATTTAAACCAGAACAACCAAATCAGAATAACGAAAGAGAGGCGGGTTATGAGTCAGGATAAAACAAGCTATGTCATTTTAGGTGGCACATCCGGTATCGGCGCAGCGGTAGCAACACAATTTGATAATGGCGAAAACATCATCCATGTTGCAAGCCGCCAAACAGGCCTTGATATCAGTGATGAGAAATCTGTGCACGCTTACTTCGAATCCATTGGTGCTTTTGATCATCTCATCATTACAGCAGGCTCTGCGGCACCAGCAGGTAAAGTGGTAGACGTAAAAATTCCAGACGCTAAAGCCGCTTTTGATATTAAGTTCTGGGGATCAATTAACGCCGCTAAACATGCTAGCCGTTATATCAAACCGAATGGCACGATTACGTTAACCACAGGAATGCTATCACGTAAAGTGGTTGCAAATACCTATACAAAAACAGCCATTAACGCCGCGCTAGAAGCCGTTACAAAAGTATTGGCTAAAGAACTTTCCCCTATTCGCGTTAATGCAGTTAGCCCCGGTTTAACAATGACAACCGCCTATCAAGGTCTGGATGAACAAAGCCGTGAGTCCATGTATGAAAACGCACGCAATAACCTTCCTGCTGGCCGTGTTGGCACTGCCGAAGATGTCGCTCATGCCTATGTTATGGCTATCACTAACCCCTATATGACAGGCTCTATTATCGATGTTGATGGCGGCGCATTAATTAACTGATTTAAATCTCAACTTACTTAATAGCAGAACAAATATAACCACTCAGCCCTTCGCTAGAGCTATAAACAGGAATTCACATGAAACTCTATATTTATGAACATTGCCCATTCAGTGCACGTGTACGCTTTGTTGCTGGCATGCTGAATTTACCGCTTGATGTAGTAACCATTGCTTACGATGATGACAAAACAACCACTGACATCGTGGGTAGCAAACAAGTCCCAGTACTTGTAAAAGATGATGGCACGGCAATCGCTGAAAGCTTAGATATTATTGATCACTTTCTATCTATTGCAGACTCAATTCAAACCAATATTCCATCTGAGGCAATTCTAGAATGGCAACGTCGCGCCTTCTTACCATTACAAAAGATTGGTTACCCACGATGGTCTTCGATGGATCTCGCTGAATTCACAACCGCATCATCTCAACGTGCATGGCGCAGTAAAAAAGAAACCGAAGCACTTAACTTTGATGCGCTGTTAACAGAGACCCCCACTATTGCAAAAGAAGTGGAAACGTTGATCCGTGAAGCCGGCATTTTACTGAAACTTGATTCCACAATCCCTATCGCTATCGTCGATGAAGCCATCCTGTTCTCTATTCTTCGTGGCTTCTTTAGTGCAGCTGAAATTGATTGGGAGCCATCTGTAAAAGAATGGATGGAACTTGTCAGTAAAGAAGCGAATGTTCGATTACTAAAATAAGATGAAGACCATGAAAAAATTATTTGAAAAAGCACAACTTAAAAGCCTAGATTTACAAAACCGTGTTGTTATGGCACCCATGACACGAGCGCGCACTAGCCAACCCGGTAATATTCCCAATGATATGATGGCGACCTACTACCAACAACGTGCCACGGCGGGTTTAATCATCTCTGAAGCCACTCAGATTTCTGACGACTCACAAGGTTACTCATTCACCCCAGGTGTTTACACGGACGAGCAAGTCAAAGGCTGGCAACCTGTCACGAAAGCAGCGCACGAGCAAGGGGCAGCCATGTTCTGTCAGCTATGGCATGTAGGCCGCGTTTCTCACCCCACGTTCCAAAAAGGTGAGCTGCCAATGGGTCCTTCAGCCTTAGCGCCAATCGAAACCAAAGTTTGGATTTCTGATGACCAAGGTAATGGCAACATGGTTGACTGTATTCAACCTCGTGAAATGGATCAAAGTGATATCGATCGTGTCATTAAAGACTTTGCCTATTCAGCAAAACGAGCCATTGAAGCAGGCTTTGATGGTGTGGAAATTCACGGCGGTAACGGTTATCTCATTGACCAATTCCTCCGCACCAATTCCAACAAACGAACCGACAACTACGGCGGCACACGTGAAAATCGTATTCGTTTCTTAATTGAAGTGGTAGATGCCGTTATTGATGCAATTGGCGCAGATAAAGTAGGCGTTCGCTTAGCGCCCTTCATTACATTCAAAGACATGAACTGCCCTGATATTGTGCCAACAATTCTTGAAGCGTCTCGTCAATTACAAGCGCGAGATATTGCTTACATGCACCTATCTGAAGCTGATTGGGACGATGCACCCGTTATTCCTGAGAGTTTCCGCATTGAACTACGCGAAATTTTCACCAACGCCATCATTGTGGCAGGTAGTTACACCCAAGAACGCGCCGATGAGGTTCTTAGCAAAGGTTATGCGGATTTAGTGGCCTTCGGGCGCCCATTTGTCTCTAACCCAGACTTGGTGTCTCGTTTAGAACACGGTTATGAGCTAGCCGATTTAGACGGTGCAACCTTGTTTGGTGGTGATGAACGCGGCTATACCGATTACCCAACAATGCAAATTGCAGAAACCGTAGACTAATTTAGCCTTTTAAAACAAAGTTCTTAAAACAAAATCACAGCAGATAGAAACCACCGGCAAGTCACACTTTTTAATTGTGTGAATTGAATAAGCCTGCTGAAATTGCAGGCTTTATTCATTGAATAGACGTATGAAATATCAACTTTTCATACTCCACCTTTATCTTCAACTTGCTTCAGTCGAAGAAAATTAATAACCTCACCACTGCTGTTTTTTATTGTCGCGTGGAAGTTATGCCATCTGCTGTAAGTTACCGACTAGGCACTGATTCTAAAGTCATTTTTATACCAGAACAAAACCGTCTAATTATTGATGAAGAAGGTCACAGTGAAGATCGTCATCTCGAACCGCTTCAAGCGCGGATGCTCAGTTTCTTCATTCAACATCAAGGCAAAGTACAAAGTGCCAGAACAATAGCGGAAGCTGTCTGGGATCGTAGCCAAGTATCTGACAACTTAGTTCGCCAAGTGATTAGCCAGCTTAGAAGTCAGCTAAACGATCAAGAACGTCCATATGCAATAATTAAAACCATTCCCAAACAAGGCTATTTGTTCGACATAGAAGTGATTGAACAAGAAATTCCAAGCCGACTTTCCTCTGACAATTTGTCAGATAATTCACCAAAAAAAACGCCTGAAAAATTACTCACGGATCCTGCTGTTACAACCAGCCAGGCATGCCCGTCGAAAGTCAAAACAAACACAGTAAAAACCGCGTTGCCAATGAATCGGTTAATGATTTTTTCCATCATTATTGCTGTATTACTGACAATCTCAACGGGTATCAGTTATTTTTCTCAATCGAATAATGAAGCGATAGGTCTAACGACAAGCGAAAATAAAAAAGTGATCCCCATTATATTTCACGACATTGAATTAGACCAAAATAGAGACCTTACCATCGCACGTAATGTTTATAACTACCTATTCTTTGGTCTTAACTCATCAAACAATATTGTAGGTTATCACTACTCTCAGCTTACTCCTGCTGCAAGAAAGCAACTTACACCAGACGCTATTTCACTCAAGGGCTGGATTAAAGAAACTAAAAGTGGGTATCACCTCAAGCTTCTTATCGATATACCTTCACACTCAGGTGAAATTAAAAAACTTGATGTCACTTTTACTAAAGATAATTTCTTTTCAGCAATTGGCGATCTTGTTCTTTCACTTAAAACGACCATATCACCTGCTACGCCTGATTATAGTTTTGCGAACCATAGAGTCACCTCAGTTCAAAACTATAATGATTGGCAGGCTATCTCAAAAGGTATTTCTCTTTTTTATCAAGGTAAAGGGGCTGAAAGTTTCAAAGGGTTATCATCTGAACTTGAGATGATTAAAAGACAAGGCAGAGATAATTACTTACTTGAGGCTTTGTTTTCTTACATATCATCGATGAATTCTTTAAATACCAGCAGCAGTGAAGATAAACGGTTGGCACTTAGTTACGCTAAAGAAGCTTTTGAAAAGAATCCACGCTGTAATATTGCCAATATAAGCTTAGGGCTCGCACTGATTGTGAACAATCAAAGTGAACAAGCATACCCTTATCTCTTCTATGCTGCTGAAAACTCACCAAGCCCACTTAGCTATTACTTACTGAGCATTGCTGATCAACAAGCAAACAACCCTAAAGGTGCAGAGTACAATTACCAACGCTTTAACCGTCTGAGTAAGGGACAAAAGAGTCAACTTGCTGAACTTAAAGCATCTTTACAAAAATCAAACCTTTTCCCTACAGCAAAACAAGTTGATTAACTCGCTTATCTCAGCACCGTGAATCCCTTATGACACGGTGCTTTCACCTCTATCGCACATCAAGCATGCGTTTTTCTGCTGTTTGATTTTTGTGTGTTTATTTCTAAGTTTGTCTTGCATCAGTTCAGAAAAAACACGTTCATTCCATACTCTTCACATCAATAAATCATATTAACAACCAATAGATGTGAACATTATGAAAGACACTCAAAAATCAACCTTTATCAAATCACTTGCATTCAATGTTATCCCAGTACAAATATTCTTATTTGTCTTTTGGTTTAAGAATGGCTTCATAGATAAAGTCTGTGGTGTGCTCCTCGGGTTTATTTCGCCAGAAACCGCTTATCAAGGCGATACCTGGGTAGGTTGGAAAACATATATTGTCGGTACTTGGGATAAAAGCGCAGTTGGACACTTATTTATTAGCCCAACATTTGATTTCATGTTCCCTATTTTAATCATCCTACAATGTATGCCATTCCTGCTTATTCTCCGCTCTGTTTTTGCAGGTGAATTTATGCAAGGTAAAGATCGCGTGTGGCTACTAAGAGCGGGTATTGCCTCATTATTGGTAACATCATTCATGGCATTTACACAAACGATTACAGGTGCGAGTGATGGTCAATACCTATGGCAATTCCTAGGTTTTGGAATGGTTGCTCTTATGTATATCCGTAATGAAAATGGAAAATAATAATTACTATCACCTTTAATTAAATATCCCTTCTACGTTATGGGCACGTTATACGACTGTGTATTACGTGCCTATTTTCACCATGGAAAGAACAATTCAATAGCACTAATGTGCGATAGAGCTTACAACGATAATTTATCTGTATGTTGGCATTTATCGCTCGCCATAAAACGCCAGCAACGTATTACGACAATTGTTAATTAACCACCATACACACCCAAGCCAATTCATACCCAAAATGCCGAGCGTTGATGGTCGTTTTGATGGCTTTGACGCCCGAAGGCTCATATGTGTTAGTTGCCCTGCCACACATCGAGTGCTAACATTTGTACACACGCAAATTTAGGCGCTACTTATGGACACCAGAATTCAATTTCGTGTTGATGACGAAATCAAACGCTTGGCTCAACAAATGGCAGAGAGCCAAGGTCGCACACTCAGTGATGCCTGTCGAGAACTTACAGAGCAAATGGCTGAACAACAAAGAAAAGCATTATCGCACGACTCTTGGTTAACAGAACAAGTTAACCTTGCATTCGATAAGTATGATTCAGGAAAAGCTTCATTTCTTGATAACGATTCAGCAAAAGCCCGAATGGCTGAACGTAAAGCAAAAATTCGTAATCGAGGTCAACAATGATTTTATGGGAAGAAGAATCCCTTAATGATCGTGAAAAGATCTTTGAGTTTTTGTATGACTTCAACCCTAGAGCAGCAGAAAAAACTGACGAAATCATAGAGACAAAAGTAGAAAACTTATTAGAGCAACCACTAATGGGTGTTCAGCGCGACGAAATTCGCGGAAGATTACTCATTATTCCTGAAATCTCAATGATCGTGTCCTACTGGACTGAAGGTTCAACCATTCGTATCATGCGCGTTCTTCACCAAAAGCAAAAATTCCCAACCGACTGATTTTTTCAGTTGGCGACTAATATCCCAACCAATATATTTTCATCTCGATGTATCGTCAGGCTCTACACCAAACGCATGTAAATTGAAGAAACATTCCGTGTTTTAAAAAACAGCACTCATGACCCTAAACGATTCGACATTTTACTGCTCATTAGTCTGCTCGCTTTTATGGTCTATTGGTGGTTTGGAATAATTGCAGAACATAACGGTTGGCACCGTCACTTTCAGGCAAATTCAGTTAAAGACCGGCGCGTTTTATCATTTGTTAGGCTAGGAAAAGAGGTCTTCCGACGGCTGGAATATCACATCAATGAACCAGCAATACGCTGGGCGCAATCCCCCCTAATTCTAATGGCAAGGAACAATTATCGTGCGTAAATTATGTGGGGATCCGCCAGTCGCGCAGGTTAATGGCTGAGTTCGCCATCACGACCTTGGCGAACTCATCAGTTTTAAGTAACCACTTTTTCACACAACGAGAAAAAGCCCGTATAGGGGGAAGCTAACTGGCTTGTTGTCGTTAGTAAAAAATACCGTTATTACTGAACTGCTTCGGTGCGACTGTTTCTACCCGAGACTGTCACACTACGCGTTTTAATCGTTTCAGCATGGTTAACATCAACTGGCGCATAATATGGCAGCCACGTGCTACCACCATCAAGCGAATATTGATTTCTCAAACCAGGGAAACGTGTATTTATCTTCAACTTACCAGCATCAACAACTGCACCAGGCAGAGGGATTCGGTAATTCACACCATGCAGAGGTGGCAACTGCTCATAAATATCAACAGGTTGAATATATTCCAGTTTACTTAAAGTGTACTGGCCTAAGGTATTAGAGAAGGTATCCCAAGCCTGATCCATTGGCGTTTTACCACTTTGATCGATTGGCAATTCTGCTGGCATATTGGTTACCCAAGCACGCTCCGCAACACCCAATAATTTAGGGAAAACCAAATACTCCATAATCTCTGGGGATTTCGAATTTTCAGAGAATAGCTGACCTTGCAAGCCAACTACATTACGTTTACCTTCTTCCGTCAATGACACCCAGTTTGGATTCCATTCAACAGGATTACCCAATTTATCTATTTTCCCATTGGCGTAAATATTAAATGGTCGGTATTCAAACGCTTTTTTTGTGTCGGTATAACCTGCCCAATGATAGCCAACTTCGTCTGGGTGTTTATTGTAGGCTAAATCAAAGTACAAGTTGGTCGCATGCGATAGCACCACATCATAGCCTTTGTTAGCAAAGACATAGGCTTGATGTGTAGTGGCATAGTGAATTTGGTCACTTAGTTAGAGGTGATATTATCACCTCATAAGTTAACAGGTGACATTATGAC
>NZ_NOIF01000170.1 GCF_002265265.1 Photobacterium sanguinicancri | reverse complement strand
TGACGATGTGAATTACATAATTCTTAATAATAACAATACAATAGTAGTATCGCGCCACGATGTAGCACGCATTATGAAATGAAACATCAATGATAGCTAGTAACAGCGGCTAATTTATTTTTAGTGTGAGGATGAAAACAGCTCAATTGAATAACAATCTATTGTGACGTTTAGCTGCATCTATGATGCGTATTCATGATGAATACACTATGTAGTGGAAAATTTTTTCTAGCGTTTGAAGTGTGACATAAATCCAAGGGTTGAATATGAAGTCATAAATTTACTGTATTTATTCACTATCTGTATGCAATATAGATTATTCATTCGGTCACTTTTTAGTTAGTGAAAAAAACGTGTTACCGTAAACCTATTTAGTACAGTTTACTAATGATCTAACTTTTTGATTAATAAACATTAAAACCTTCTGTTGTGTGGAGTTTAAGGCTTTCGTATGTGAAGCCTTTTTTTTTACCTTTTATTTCTGTCTTTGCGTACTACCATCATCCATAATAAAGCATCATTAACGAGGGGTTTTCTGTGCGTGCTTAATGGATTCTCAAGCTTTTCATTTCTATTTCTATTTCTATTTCTATTACAGTCCTTAGCGGGATGTTCATCATCACAACAATCTGTTGCCCCGCAAGCAGCAGAGGTGGGTGTGGCTTCGTTTCACCCAAATACACCTAAGCTACAGCCGAGTTTTGTGAATGTTTATGATGAATGGAAAGGTACCCCTTATCGTTTAGGTGGAACGACTAAGCGCGGTATTGATTGCTCTGCATTTGTCCAAATCGGTTACTCTTCTGTTTACCAAACGATGTTGCCCCGAACGACTGGGGAGCTTGTCAAAATGGGACAAATGGTTTCAAAAAAGCAAGCTCAGTACGGTGATTTGGTGTTTTTTAAGACTGGTTATCGATTACGCCATGTCGGTATCTATATTGGCAATGATGAATTTATGCATGCATCAACATCAAAAGGGGTGATTGTTTCGCGCTTAGATAACCCGTATTGGAAGCAGGCATTTTGGCAGATTAGGAGAATTTCATTTAACTAATACGTTTAAATGATTGTTTATCCGCCAATATCTCTTATTTCTCGCATTACTTAATCGCACGGCTCATACTTTAGCTGTAGTAATCTCTTTCGGAGGTATCTATGGCTATGGCCATTACAGTTGGGCAGTTTTTATGTGCTCATCATATTTATTTCAGTCTCACTAAGCACCGTCATACTGATACGTCGTTTAGCTCTGCGGTTTCTGCGCACGTACCCGCAAAAAATGTTACTAAAGCGGTATTACTCAAAACAGAAGCTGACGATTATTTATTAGCGGTAGTACCTGCCAATCGGCGAGTAATGCTTGATAAGGTTAATATGCTAACGGGTAAAGTCTATGCTCTTGTTGGTGAACATGAACTGTCACAGATTTTTCAAGATTGTGAGCCCGGTGCGGTTCCCTCTTTAGGTCAGGCATATTCAATACCTATGCTAGTGGATGATGCTCTTATTGAGAAAGATGAGTGGTTCATGGAAGCTGGGGATCACGAAAATTTGATCCATATGGAGAAAAAGCAATTCCAGAAAATTATCCGGGATTGTCAGCATAAAAATATTAGCAGTTATGCGATGCCTTAATGTTTATGCGTATGAGGTATAAAAAGAAAAGGTAGATTTATTTTCTACCTTTTCTTGTCTGGAGATTAGATTGCTATGAGCATAAATGCTTAAACGTCATCGAAATCATCGCCACCACCGAAGCTATCGTCGCCGCCAAAGAAGTCACCACCGCCGCCGAACAAGCTGTCGTCACTATTATTGGCGAAGGTGTCTTCGTCAAAACCTGCTGAACCAAATCCACCTTCACTTGAATCGCCAAAGCCAGCGTCCCCAAAGCCACCAGTGCTTCCATCGGTGTAGTCTGAAGCAAAGCCACCAGTTGGATCGTCTAGGAAGCTACTTTCGCCTCCATCAGTTGAAGCGAGCGTATCAGCGGCTGCGCTATCGTCATTGTTGAATAGAGCGTTACTGATCATATTACCCGCGACCATACCAACAGCAACTGATGCGGCTGTTTGCATAAAGCCACCAAAAGCACTTGGTTGATGCGCTGGCTGTGGTGGTTGCGGAGCTGGGCGGTTACCACCCATCATTTTGCTTAATGTGCCGCGATTAGCTTCTGTCTTATGGTGATCAACGCACTTCTCTAAATAGTCATTTTTTTGTTTCAGTTCTTTTAACGCCATCTCTTGTACAAGTACGGCTTGCGTTAGCTTGTAGATAGCATCTTGCTGTGAGCCGATTTCATCTTTGATCAGGCTTTCAGCATCTTGGTCTTTTGCTTTCTCTGGGCTTTGTTTAAGTTTGTTTGCTACATTTTGGATGAGTTCTTTTTCTTGTGGTGTCATTTTTACTTCTCACTTTGCTGAGTGGCGTCAGCTTATGGTAATCCCCATGCCTAGCCATGTATTCTATTTTGAATACGTATTTTATTATGGCTACATCCTAGCGCACTGCAGATATTTCTATCTGTTAATTTACGTAAATATTATCGTTAAATGCCTTAAAAATAACCATAACTTATGATTTTTCAGTCGATATTCAGAATGTAGCCAAAATTTAACGCGTAGCTAGAGTGATCCAGTATGGCTGTTTTGGCTATGCGGAAGGTGTGTATGAGAATACGAGGACGCTATATTGCAGCTGAAATACAATTAACCCGCAATGATTGTGGTCATTGCGGGCTAGGTAAGTTGACGCTAATTGGATGTTAAGCCGCTTATTGACGAATACCTTCAACATGCAGTTCTAAATCAGCAAAGCTTGAAGCACCCATGACAGGAATATCAAAATCAGCTAACTCGATACGGGTTGTACCAGTAAAGCCTGCGCGGTATCCGCCCCATGGGTCATCACCTTCGCCGACAAAATGAGCATCAATAGAGAGTGGTTTTGTTTGGCCATGAAGGGTTAACTCACCTTGAATTTCGAGGTTACCATCGCCTTTATCTATCACTTTATTGCTTGTGAAGTTTGCTGTCGCGTATTTTTTTACATCTAAGAAATCATTGCTACGAATATGTTTGTCACGCTCAGCATGGTTGGTATCTAAGCTGGTTGTATCAATGTTTACATTCACTTTTGACGCAGCAACATTAGCAGGGTCGTAGCTAAATGTACCATCAAAAGTATTGAAGCGCCCTTTGATAAAACTGTAGCCAAGGTGCTGGACTTTCAAGTTAATAGACGCATGCGCCCCTTGTGTATCAATGGTGTAGTCGGCCGCTGATGCAAGGTTCGGTAATAGTGCAGCAGAAAGCAGGGTTAGAGCGATTAGAGGCTTTTTCATGACTTTGTAACTCCTAACATTTTTCTTAATGTATTGTCTTTATTTATGAAGTGGTGCTTTAACGCGGCGAGCGCATGCAGCGCAGAAAGCCCAATTAAGGTAAAGGCGATGTAGTAATGCACTTCACCGGCAAGATCTGCTTGGTTGTTAAATAACTCGCCAAGAGCAGGAACAGAAAACCAATCAAACACATCAATGGCGCGTCCATCTGCTGTTGAAATCAGATAGCCCGAGATAAATAAGCCAATAAGCAGCAGGTAAATGATTGCGTGCGCTAGTTTAGCGCCGACCTTTTCCCAGTTAGCGCCTTCAATGGGAGGATGTGAAGCAAACTGCTTCCAGATTAAACGGAATAATGTCACGGCTGCCAAACATAAGCCGATTGACTTATGCCAGTGAGGCGCGGGCTTATACCATTCTGAATAATAGTTGAGATCGACCATCCATAACCCCAACGCAAACAATCCTATGATAGTGAGTGCCGTCGTCCAATGGATCACGATAGATATCGGGTCGTATTTTTTGACAGTGCGTTGCATAACCTTGCCTTTGTCTCTAATGGTTTGGCGAGCAGTGTGCAGGCCTTAACGTATGAATTCATTGTAGAAGGAAAATATTGAGAGAACAGGTGGAGGAATTGAACAACTAGGTCAAAAAATTTGAATGAACTTAGTGACGCTGTTTTCTTGATCGACAGAGCCCTCACTGTGAGGGCTGTTTAGGTTCGGATAATGGGGAGTTATGTATTTAAGGGAAGCCCAATAAGCATTAGCGCAAAATATTATTGTCATGGCGCCAGTCCATAATGGTCCAATCTTTCATTTGTGCATGCATGGCCAGTGTTGGATCTGGATTGACGGCGAACGGCTTATCAACTGCATTGAGCAGGGGTAAGTCGTTGATTGAATCGCTATAACCGTAGCAGCCTTTATACAGAGTATCATTCGATGCTAACCATGCTTTCATTCTGGTCACCTTTCCTTGTTGGTAACTGAGTACGCCTTTGGTATTGCCAGTATAAATGTGATTAAGCGTCTCAAGTTCAATGGCAATTGCGTCATCAGCACCTAACATATGCGCGATTGGCTTTACGAGGTGTTCTGAGGTCGCAGATACGATAATTACTTTGTCCCCACGTTTTTTATGCCAGTTAATTCTGGCTAATCCATCTTGATAAATTGCAGGCTTAATTTTCTGATCAATGAATACGCTTACAAGCTCTTCAATGGCTGCGATATTTTTTCCAACTAGCGGCACTAATGTTGAACGTAGATATGAGCGCATATCCATATCGCCTTTGGTATAAGCAGCCATTATCTTTTGTTCTTTAGCCAGTAATGCAGGTAAAGCAATCTCTTGTTCGACTAAGAATGCGGTCCATAAACTTGCTGAGTTAGCAGCGATCAAAGTCTCATCAAGATCGAAAATGGCTAAATAGGGACGATTTTTTTTAACTGTATTCTCTAGCACCAAACTATTTCCTTTTAGTGAGTCTTATTTTTGACTAATTTGATGCGTAAAGGTTAGTGGTGAAATGTGACAGTTATCTTTCAGATGTGTGTAATTTTCATGTTGAAATACATCGTAATAGTTGAAGTGTGTTACATTTGTTTCATATGAGGCTGGATGCTAATGTTTAAGCAGGTGATAATTTGCTTTTAGTCAATAAATCGTCAGTTGATGGTGTGATCGTTAGTTTTTTGACGTAATCTGTATCTTGTACTGATATCTCGTGTAATTATCTAAGTTGGCTAGGTTTTACTGATTATGTTTTTGAGGGCGTTGTACTTTATATGCGATTAAATGAGTTTATTGAGTGAAGAAAATATTGAGAACTGTTCACGATATAGAGCATTACTTACGTGGTACCACTGATGATGGTTTCAGTTTCGTATATCAAGATAAAATCATCAAAAGTGCATTTCAGCCCATTGTTAATCAAGATAACACGGTTTTCGGTTTTGAAGCCTTAATGCGAGTTTACGATGCAGATGGAATGCGCTGCCAAACCGAGCCATTTTTTACGTCTCGCCATTTACCTCTTTTCGATAAAATTAATATAGATCGTCTTGCTAGGGTAATACATCTCCGTAACTTTGCTCATTTCATTCACTGTGGTGCACTCTTTCTCAATATGAGTCCAGATGCTTTGATTGATAATCGGGAGCATGAATCGGGTAATAATTTACTTTTTCCAAGAGTGAAAGAGCTAGGTCTTAACCTGAAAGATATCTATTTTGAATTGCTAGAGCACCATTGCACAGATGATCAGCAACTTAACGCTGTTTTACATGGTATGAGGCGGAAAGGGGTTAAACTCGCGATGGATGATTATGGTAGTCAGGCATCGTCTGAAGTGCGTGCGCTCACGGTGAAGCCCGACATTATCAAAATGGATAAAAGCTTGTTGCAAGAATACCTTAATGGTCATCCCAAACGTTTGAATGAAGCCCTAAGTGTGGCTAAAACTGTTGGTGCTAAAGTCTTGCTGGAAGGGGTGGAAGATAAAAGAGCGTATAATGTTGCCATGGCACTTAATGTAGACTTTATGCAGGGGTATTTCTTTGGTCGACCACTCTTATTACATGAGTTTATGAAACAATCGCAGTCTGCAGTGTAACTGCGATTACTCCATAACCAATCTTGTTATCTTGTCTTTTAATAGCAGCGTAGTTCGCTGCTATTTATTCTACCCTCGTTAATGATTGATACTTATGCTAATGAGCAATCCCGCCTTGGGTTAATTGTGCTGGGTTTAGTAATCGTTCTAATTCTTCTCGGCTTAATGTCGTTTCTTCTTCTGCTACATCAATGATCGCCCGTTGTTCTTTGTAAGCTTTTTTGGCTATCTCTGCGGCCTTTAAATAACCAATAACAGGGTTAAGCGCTGTCACTAATATTGGGTTTTTGGCGAGGGCTTTCTGCAAATTATCATCACGAACAGTAAAGGTTGCGATGGCTTTGTCTGCCAGTAAGGTAGTAGCGCTTGCCAGCAGTTCCATACTTTGCAGTAAGTTATAGGCAATCACAGGTAGCATCACGTTCAATTGGAAGTTACCCGACTGGCCTGCAATGGTAATCGTGGTGTCGTTGCCAATTACTTGCGCTGCAACCATGGCTGCGGCTTCTGGAATCACTGGATTAACTTTCCCTGGCATAATCGACGAACCGGGCTGCAAGGCTTCAAGTTCTATTTCCCCTAAGCCCGCCAGTGGACCTGAGTTCATCCAACGTAAATCATTTGAAATTTTCATTACTGCCACAGCCGTTGTTTTTAACTGGCCCGATAAGGCGACTATGGCGTCTTGACTTCCCATGCTGTAGAAAAAATTGTCACTGGTGGTAAAAGCAATTTCTGTTGATATAGAGAGGTTGTTGGCGAAAATGGCGGCAAATTGAGGATCGGCATTGATCCCTGTGCCTACCGCGGTTCCACCTTGTGCGAGTGCACTGCTATTTTCAAGGGCATGTTCTATGCCGAGTTTGGCTTTCTCTATTTGTGTTTTCCAACCTTGCAGCTCTTGTGTGAGAGAAATGGGCATGGCATCCATTAAATGAGTTCGGCCTGTTTTTATTATCCCTTCTACTTGGATGCTTTTTTTGTCGAGCTCAGCGCTTAGGTGAGCTAACGCAGGAGCCAGTTGTTGATGGTAGCTTAATGCTGCACTGACTTGGATCGCTGTTGGGATCACATCGTTGCTGCTTTGGCCCATGTTCACATGATCATTTGGGCTCACGGGTTGACCAAGTTGCTCACTGGCTAGCGTAGCAATCACCTCATTGGCGTTCATGTTTGAACTGGTCCCAGAACCTGTTTGAAAGACATCAATCGGAAAATGTTCATGGAACTGCTTATCGATGACTTTCTGGCAGCTATCAATGATTGCATGAGCAATGTCGTGATCGAGTAAATTCAATTCAAGGTTACTGCGGGCAGCGGCTTGTTTGATGTATGCCAATGCTTGAATGAAGCTGGTTGGCATAGGGATACCACTAACAGGGAAATTATTGATAGCACGCTGTGTTTGCGCTTGGTAGAGCGCGTCTTTTGGCACGTGAACATCACCCATGCTGTCGGTTTCAGTACGGTATTGGATAGTCATGTAAGGTCCTTAAAAGCCAGATGTATGTTGGACTTGTCTTATTTCTCGTTGTAATGAGAGGAAGCGCTGTTTGCCAGCTTGTGAATCGCCGTAATATTTCTTTAAGGCGAGTAACGGACAGTGAAGGTAATCCCAACAGACACGACGAAAAATACGAGAATGGCCACGATGATCGATGGCTTTGAGCAAATTGAAAAACACCCGCCTTAGGAATAATTCTTGTAGAAGCGGGTTAGGGTTTTGGGTCCCTGATTGGTAGCAAGCAGCAAGAGTTACCCCTGATTGAATAAAATCAACAATGACGTCTGGTTCAAAGCCAGGGACAATATGTGGGTTAAGAAAGCGATCTTCGGCAGAGAAGAAAGCTTGGTAGCAACTTGCTGTTTGTTTCATGCGAGATCCGAAGTTTAATTATTCGTAGTGATAATTATTATCATTTGATGTGATTGTGCGCAAGTAGAAAACACGATGTTCGTATTAAACAAGTTTAGTGTTCTACTAAGAATCTGCTATGAAATTTATGGCGCTTGGGGTAAGCAGCGGGGATTTAAGAGGGGACTTGTGAGTTCCCCCAAAAAAACAAATGTAGTTTAGTTGTTGTTTTATATTGAAGCCGTCTGGATTTGCCAGCCTTTGTTGTTTGCTAATTTTTCAAATTGTTCACGTTCAAGCGCTACTTGTTCTTCAAGCCAAGTAATAAATGTACGTGTGATCGTGTTCTTGTTTTGGCAAACATAGGCATAACGCCACGGGCCTTCAATGATCGTGACAGGGTGAGGCAATTGAAGAAACCCTTTTTCTAGTTCACTCACAACTAATAAGAGATCTGTCATGGCGATACCTTGCCCCGCCATACATGAGGTCAGTGCCATATCCAATGTATCAAAGGTCAATCCATTGTCTTGATGAGAAAAACGTATACCTGACTGTGCTAACCAATTTCGCCAGTCTGATCTGTCTTTAGTTGGGTGTAATAACGGAAAACAAAGCGCTTGCTCGAGTGTTAATTGTTTGGCTTCCGGAGCGATTAAAGCGGAATAGACTGGTGCGAGTAACTCGTTACGCAGAAAGGTCGAATGAAAGCGACCTTGGGGTTTGTCTTCATAGTTATAAATCGCAATATCGTATTCATCACTTGTCAGGCTAACTTCATCACTGGTGTTACCTATGATAGATGACAGTACAATATCGATGTCGGGTTGCTGTTCTTTAAAGGAATGCAAACGAGGAATGAGCCAACGCACCGCTAAGCTCATGGCTACATTCAGCCGTAAAGTATTGTCATCTTGGTGCTTAAGCTGATCAATATGGCTATTAAGTTCACTAAATTGGCGGGTTAGTAAATCAGCGAGTGATTTACCTTCATTGGTTAATGTTAGTGCTCTATGCTGCCTTATAAATAGGGTAATGCCTAAATGGGCTTCCAGCTGTTTTATCTGGCGACTGACGGCACTTTGCGTCACATTGAGTTCTTCTGCAGCCAGCGTAAAGCTTAAATTGCGCGAGGCCGCTTCAAATACACGTAATGCGTTGAGTGAAGGTGGTAGTGAAGTGTGTCTTTTTTTCAAGTTATCGACCTTTTGCATGAGTTTTATGAATCCAAGAGTGCCGAAAACTCGTTTGAAAATCAACGCGAATACCACTACCTTTGGATCTCACGAAAGAATACAATTCAAGCTGTAGCAAAAAGTAGTAGAGGTAAGTATCGGTAACACACTTTTTCACTTCCCTCTGTCCATCGAGAACACTCACTGCCTAGTCATACAGCTACACCGCATATTCAAGCAATTGTCGTTATTTCTATAGGCACTAAATACGAATGAAAAAACTGATCAGCCTTGCTGTACCTTTAATTATCTCTCAGTTGATTGCACAGCTTCTGATGTTTACTGACGTCTGGATGATGGCGCAACTGAACGTCCTGGCGATAGCTGGTGGCGGGTTAGGGGCATCTGTCTATTCCTTTATCTTTCTTATCGCAGGTAGCACCGTCGGCTGTGTTGCAAACTTGATTGCCATTGCCTACGGGAAACATGTTCGACAACCGGAAAAAGCCAACCAAGAAATTCGTTCTTCATTGAAAGGGGGGATTTTACTGGCGCTAATTTTAACTTTGGCATTACAGCCGCTGTTTTACACGATGGAAGGTTGGTTACTTCACGCAAAGCAGGATCCACAGGCCGTTGCGTTAGCGATGGACTATTTTCATGCATTGAAATGGTCGATGTTACCAACGCTTTTTTTACTTGTGCTACGGAGCCTTGTGAGTGCATTTGGTGATACGCGTTCTGTGATGGTGATGTCGCTAGCAACGGTTACGCTGAATGTTCCCTTAAGTTACTTACTTGCATTCAAAATGGACATGGGTATCGCAGGTTTAGGTTATGGAACATCGTTAGCTGCATTTATTATTATGCTGGGCTACGGATTCTGGGTGTTTAGCCAACCTCGTTACCAAAAATATTCTCCGTTCAATATGTTGTCAGAATATCGTTTAGGGGCGATTACGCCACTACTGGGTATTGGTGTACCTATTATGATTGCGACCTTGCTTGAACATGCGCTATTTTCAGGTGCCGCCTTATTAGCGGGTACCTTAGGCGCCGTGTCTCTAGCGATAAATCAAATAGCCATGCAGTGCTTAAATTTCTCATGGAATATCGCTTTTGGTTTCTCACAGGCAGCTTCAATTTTGGTAAGCCAGCACGTTGGTAGTAATGAACCTCGCTTGGTGCGTCACTATGCGAAGCAAGGGCTAATTGTTGTTACTGCAACCAGTGCTGTAATTGGCGTGCTATTAAGCATGCACCCAGAATTCTTAACCCAAGTATTTAGTGTCGAAGGAGATGCATTAGCGACCGATCTTGTAAAAGCATTGCCGGGTGTCATGATAATGGTTTCGCTGTGTTTTGTGGTCGATGCATGGCAATTAGCCGCCATCAGTATATTACGTGGGATGAAAGTCGTTATTGCCCCCACGGTAATGACAGTGATTGGCTACTGGGTCGTTGGCTTACCTGCTGCATGGTTCCTAATGGATAGCATGGGGCTAGAAGGTATTTGGGCGGGCGTCGCATTGGGACTTGCGGCAACAGGGATTTTGTTGATGGTTATCCTGTATAAAAGCGTGACAGATTTTCAGCGCAAAGCGGAAATGCCTGATTCAGTGGGTGTTACTGCGTAACGTACATGGCCTGTAATTATAGGTTCTAACATATCAAAGCGAACCCTAATGGTTCGCTTTGCTGTTTCTAGCGTTTATTCATGATCTTGACTGACCGCGAGTGGGAGTATTTAGAGTGTGATAATCGCAATATCATCGTAAGATAGCTGTCATCTGATTTACGCAATAAGATCGAGGAAGATTGATGTCTATTACCAACCAGTTGTTATTGTTTCTGGATGTTGTACAGCAAGGTTCTTTTACGAAAGCCGCTTTATGAAGTGACCCCATTAAGTTGGACATTTTAGTTAAGCGGCTTGTAAGGCCTGATTTCGATATTCTATCGGAGTCAGG
>NZ_NOIF01000169.1 GCF_002265265.1 Photobacterium sanguinicancri | reverse complement strand
TAACTAACTACTTGTTATATAAAGATTAAAAAAGTAGCAAGAATGATGAAAAAGTATCGAAAATTCACACAATAATGACTGGATAAAAAGAACGCAATTTCCGAGCGAAATTACGCAGAGAGGAACGATCGAGACTACCTGTATTTATTCATAGGAGCTATCATTTTCGATGATAATTATTACATTTTTGCAGCGAGTCACAGACCTGATCATCTTGTCTTATAACTGCCATATTCCTCTGATAAACATATTACCGATGGCAACGCATTCAGTCTTTAGGAGGTCATTGTGTCTATCAATTCATTGAACCATGCAGAAATGTCTGATGTCTCTTCCAAGTGGGACTTCAAAGATGAAACAGCTTCAAATTTAACAGATAACAAAAAGCAACAAGCTGAAGCACGCAGAAAGATCGAGATGATGCGAGAAATCCGCGAGAGTGGTTTAACCCTAGAAGAAGCAAGAGATCTCGGCTTACTCCACTGAAAGTACAGTAAATCAGATCAGCAATAAGGGGCGCTCAGTCTTGCGCCCTTATCAGGCATGATGAAAGGCATACACTAAAGCTGTTCATTCCAGCCGAGATAGCGTTCATATAAAGCAGTAATATCGCGACTACACATCACATCCATATTCTCTTGCAGCCGTTCTAGTGACCAATCCCACCAGCACATATCAAGTAACATCGTTATTTCATTATCGCTAAAGCGTTTTTTAACCGCTTGGCCTGGATTGCCAACCACGACTGAGTAAGGTTCGACATCTTTTGTCACCACTGCGCGTGCGCCAATAACCGCACCATTACCTATGGTCACTCCCGGCATAATCACACATTCAGTGCCTAACCAGACATCGTTACCGATTAGCGTATCACCGGCTCGCTCAAAGCCAGATTTCACTTTATCGCCAAACACTTTGTAATCAAAAGGAAAAGCCGACACCCAGTCATGACGATGCCCTTGATTACCCGCCAGCATCAAGGTTACCCCCGACGCGATAGAGCAAAACTTCCCGATAATAAGTTTATCAAGATCAGGGAACATACCTGATTCCCACGCCTCTCTGCTGGGTTTATCACCCATAAGATAACGAACACATTGATCTTCAAAGTGCTTTTCATGGTAATAACCGGAGTAATAACTGTATTCACCCACCTGAATATTGGGGTTCGTCAAATGGTGGTGGATCTCATGCCCACTTAACCACGTTGGGAAGATGGTAGATGCCATAAAAAAGTCCTTATCATTGTTATTTATTTACCACTGTTTCACACATACGCTTTCGCTTTTCGCGCTTTGAGTGCGTTATGCTACCAATAAGTATAGGTAGTCTCTGTACAAGCATTCACATGCCCATTTACAACTCTTAAAACTGCGATTATTTCTGCGCTTTTAATCTTGCGCTGTATCCCATTTATCGCACCAATCGCCTATCCATATATGATTCAGATAGCAAAAGTATCCAAATGCGATTGTAGTCATTTGTAGCTCGTATTATCCCTATCTATACAAAAAATAATGACGCTCTATGCGCACACAGGATCAAGAATGGAAAAATCAAAAGACATTCAGTGCATCATTTTTGACTGTGATGGCACTTTGGTCGATAGCGAAAAACTCAGTCAACAAGCGCTTACTGAAACCTTTGCTCAGTTTGGGGTCACTCTAGATGCCACGAGTTATTGGCAACATTTCAAAGGCGGGAAAATGTCAGATATTCTCGCTGAGACGTGCTCTCGTGTGGGACTACAAGCGCGTGTAGACGATCTCGAACCGGTATACCGTAAAGCGTGCGAGCGCGTATTTCTACAAGGAATAGAACCAATAGCAGGCGTACCTGAGCTGCTTGATACGTTAGAAGCCCAAGGGTATGAAATGTGTATTGCATCGAATGCGCCTATTGAGAAGGTCAAACACACACTAAAACTAACAGGGTTAGATCATTACTTTACAGGCAAGATCTTTAGTGGATTTGATGCCAATAGTTGGAAACCCGAACCTGATGTTATCCATTACGCAGCGATGTTGATGGGAATACCGTTAGACAAATGTATCTTCATTGATGATACCGTTCGTGGGGTTGAAGCTGGCATCAATGCACATGTTCAAACATTCCATCTTTTGTCTACGCCAGATGGGCAAAGAATTGATCATCCAAACGTCATTCCACTTGCTAACATGACGGAATTACTCAACTATATTTCCCAATCTAAACAAGAAAAAAAACAAGAAACATGCCCAGTATAGAGACTGCGCTGATTCATAAACGGCTATGGCACTAAAGCGATTCATCAAGTATCACTTTAGCATTTCCGTAAATTTAGTTACTGGGATAGGTGTTAAATAAGCAGGTAATAACTAAGTAGGTCTAACGATAAATATCGCTAAGAAGGCGTATGGGTAACACCTACTGAGGTGCTTTTCTCAATGTCGTTATTCAGTGAATCCCACGATGAAGACCAATTCATTGCTTGATATTGCTGTGACCCAGCCGCATGAGGCGATTCACTTCCAGCCTCCACATTGTCACCAGAGGCAGCTAATGCAACATCTGGTAAAAGTGAACTTTGCTCAGTTTCACCTCGCTGGCCATCATAATACGGCTGAGGTGTATATTCCGCTGGTACTGAGTGATTTTCTAAATTACGGCTCGATGCTGAACCTTCCGCAAAAAAGAACTCTTCGCTATCAATCAGCATATCATCCGCCGCCAAATGTGCTAATTGTTCGGCGTTTGGACGATACCCTTCGCGAGAATAGACTTTATCGATCAGGTGAATAACAGCGTGTTCTGGTACCATTAATTCAGATATACGTCGATAAATAGTCTTCGTTAGGCGTTGTACTTCAAGAATCGAGGTGATCCCGACAACCTGAACCACTTCATCACGTGCCTTCTTTGCTTCTTTAATGCCACCAGCATAGGCAAGAGATAACCAAATATAAGCAATCGCAGCATCATTAGCCGTCGATCCAAGGTGCATTTTGGCGGCAAGATATTGCGCTTCCGTATTCCCTTGTTCAGCTGCTCGCTCAAGCCAATAAACCGCACACGCTTTATCTTTCGAGATCCCAAGGCCACTCTGATAGCAATAAGCTAATTTAACAAACGCTTTAACATCATGGTTAATTGCAGCACGCAAACGCCAACGAAAGGCTTCACGAGGGATGTTATTAGGGTTCATCTCAGACACAAACCAGTCCCCCAGAAACAGCTGTGCAGGGACATAATTCATCGTTGCGGCAATTTGGATGTTATCTACTCCGGCTTCGATATTTATATCTGTGCCGTAGCCTCGAATTTGGTAACGCCCTAGCTCAAATAGTGCTTCTTGGTTACGGCGCTTAGCTTTGATGAAAGATTCCCAATACAGGGAGCGAGCCTCGCCATTTGGGTCTTCTTCATCTAACTTACATAATCGAGCCAATGAATGCTGAGCAATCTCATTACCTAAATCAGCGGCTTTTTGGTACCAACGAACAGCCACAGGAATGTTATTCATTTCTGTTTCTTTCGCTAATGAGAGCAAACTGGGAATATGGCCTGTTTGTGCTTTAAATATTTTTTCTTCATGTTCAGCCGCTTTGGCTTTTTCTAGCACCAACTGGTACTTTTCAGCTTTCAGCACTTGATCACGATTTTCCTGCTCTTTTCGTCCTGCCGCTTTAAAATAGCGGTGTACAAACCAAGCAAGCGGTACTGTTAAGCCACCAATACCAATGGAAATAGTGGAAAGTTGATCCCATGAAAACAAAGCTATTTACCTTTTTACACATACAGAATCAGCATGATACAGTGATTTTTGCTATTTATTGCAAAAACATCAGTAAAAGCACACTTGCCTAAGTAAATTACGCCAGATAAATCACACCTTGGTGAATTCTAAACCAATTAGCGCTTTGGCAGCATCAAAATAGATTTGATCTGATGTAGCTTGTTAGCCGCATGATCTTCCAGAAGGATATTCCTGCTATCTTAAATACGACTATATTTGGACATAAAAAGACCCCCAATAATTGAAGTCAAACTATTGGGGGTCAGTTCAAATTATAGATAGGCTTTGTATTGTAACTAAGAATTAGATCTTCGTTAATTACGTACTAGTCGAATTCAACCAAGTTCTTTTCGTATTGATCAAACTGCGCTTCAACATTCGCAGATGCATTACCCGTCAGTGAACTCACCGCAATGATCGAGATTGTTGCCAGAATAAACCCAGGGACAATTTCGTACAAATCGAAGATGCCACCATTGAGCTGCTTCCAAATAACAACCGTCATTGCGCCAATAACAATACCCGCCAGTGCACCGTTGCGGTTCATCCCTTTCCAGTAAAGACTTAGCAGAAGAGCAGGTCCGAATGCGGCACCAAAACCAGCCCATGCATACGATACTAAGCCAAGTACCGAGCTTTCAGGGTTCATTGCTAATACCAATGCCACAATCGACAGGATAATAACAGCAGCACGCCCTACAGTTACAATTTCATCTTGAGAAGCTTCTGGACGGAATACTTGCTTATAGAAATCTTCCGCCAGCGCAGAAGAAGACACCAGTAGTTGTGAATCTGCCGTACTCATGATCGCCGCCAGAATTGCAGCGAGTAAAATACCTGCAACAACAGGGTGGAACATAGAGTTAACCAATAGCATAAATATTTTCTCGCCATCAGCTAATTCACCCGCCAATTGGTTATCGACGTACAAGATACCTACCAAGCCAACCAAAACAGCCCCAACCATTGAAAGCGCTGTCCAAATCACCGCGATACGACGCGCCGTTGTAATATCTGCATTTGAGCGTGTCGCTTTAAAGCGCGCTAGAATATGCGGTTGACCAAAGTAACCCAAGCCCCACGCAGCCAATGAAATGATTGCAATGGCAGATAACGGCTCACCTTTAACATCGTTAAACAGTGTCATTAGTTCTGGGTTTTTCAGCTCTAGCGCTGCAGTTAAATCACCCACACCACCGCTCATCGCAGCAATAGGGACGATTAACAGTGCCGCTGACATTAATAAGCCTTGGACTAAGTCAGTCCACGATACTGCAAGGAAACCACCAAATAAGGTGTAAGAGACCACGCAGACAGTACCAACAATGACAGCAATGGTGTAGTCAAGACCAAATACCGTTTCAAAAAGTTTGCCGCCAGCAACCAAACCTGAACTGGTGTAGAAAAGGAAGAATAGCAAAATGAAAAATGCTGATATGGTTTGGATTAACTTAGATTTATCATCAAAACGGCGAGCTAAAAACTCAGGTAACGTCAATGCATTATCAGTAGTAATACTGTACGTACGTAAGCGCTTTGCACAAATTAGCCAGTTCAGCCATGTACCCAGTAATAAACCGCCAGCAAGCCACAATGACTCGATACCCGCTGCATAGGCGTAACCAGGCAAACCTAATAACAACCAGCCACTCATATCTGATGCGCCTGCAGATAAAGCCGCAGGCCAAGGCCCAAGTGTACGCCCCCCCAAGAAGTAATCGGCTGAATTTGATGTTCGCTTATAGGCAATATAGCCAATGGCCATCATAGCGATCAGGTAAATAATAAACGTACCTGTTATCGCAAAGCTGTTTTCTATCATTCTAGAGTTCCCTCACTCATAGTCCCAGTCATAGCTGGGACTTTGGTTATAACCTTTGATGCGTGTCATCAATAGGCGTATTGCAACCCACGTAGTACTGCTATTCATTAATGTCAAAACAAATAGCAGAACACGTGAAAGCGGTTGTTAATGTTCTTCCCCACTGCCGAGTTCAAGCAAGGTTGCGTTCCCGCCGACAGCAGTGATGTTGATGGTACGAGTACGCTCAGTAATAAAGCGCATCGAATACGTTGGGCTGCCAATTACAGGTAGCTTGATACAATCGGTTTCAGCTATAAGCTGAGCCAGTAAACCATCACGTTCTGCCAGTTGACGTGCTAGCCGCAGAGCGATAGCCGACTGGCCAGCAAACGCCACACCAGAAATCGAGGTATTTGTAATTAGTGCCGTTAGCTGTTCATGCTCCACCGTCTGTACAACATGCAATGGACATCCAGCAAGCGTCAGTTGATTAATAATATTGCCCGCTTGTACCATTGAATTAGCCGACAAACATAAAATCACACAGTTGCCGTTCACTAGCGCTGCTGTTAGTTGCCCTACAATGGCAACAGCAGAGGTGTCGTCGTCAGCGGTAACCGCAATAGTGCCTCTACCTGCGCTATATAGTTCATTGGTTTCACCCGTAGGGCCCGGCATCAGCAAGGTTTCACCAAGGTGTTCTTGGGCATTGAAACACTGAAAAGTCACCATTTTTTTGCAATCTTCATCAAGGCTATTCGCCCAAACAGTCAAAATACGAGTGCGTTGTTCATAGCCAAGTGCATTCCAGTTTTCCCATGACGCTAAGCTATTGGATACCAGCGTTTTAATTTGTGTATTCATTTTCTATGTCCTTGATCTTGTTAACAGCTTAGTCCAAATTACACCGCGTAAACGTCTTGCGTGAAACGGTATAAATAGTGTGGGCCACCCGCTTTCGGTCCAGTGCCAGATAACCCCTGACCACCAAACGGTTGTACCCCAACGACTGCGCCAACCTGATCACGGTTGATATAGCAGTTCCCCACACGCATACGTTGCTCTATATAGCTGTACGTACGTTCATTACGGCTGTGAACGCCAAGTGTTAAGCCAAATCCCGTATGGTTAATTTGATCAATGACTTGATCGAGTTTGCCTGCATCAAATCGGACGACATGCAAAATCGGTCCAAAGTTTTCGTTTTCTAATACATCAATATTGCTAATTTCGAAGGCGGTGGGCGCTACGAAATCACCGTATTGGCAGACCTCTGGTAATTCTGCTTGTGCGATTAACGTCGCTCTGTTTTTCAGTGCTTGAATATGGGTAACTAACTTGTCACGCGCGGTTTTATCAATCACAGGACCCACATCGGTACTGTGCAGTTCAGGGCGTCCAACCGAGAGCTCTGCCATCGCGCCTTTAATCAAGCCCACAATCCGATCTGCAATATCTTTTTGGACAAACAACACTCGTAATGCAGAACAACGTTGACCTGCAGATGCAAACGCGGAACGCACAACATCACGAACAACTTGCTCTGGCAGTGCTGTGCTATCGACAATCATGGCATTTTGTCCACCGGTCTCAGCAACAAATGGAACAGGAGCACAATCACGAGCCACAAGCGTACGGTTAATACGTTGCGCTGTTTCTGTTGACCCCGTAAACGCAACACCCGCGACACGAATGTCAGACGTTAATGCCGCCCCCACTTCTGCGCCAGTGCCAGGTAGTAATTGAATGGCCCCATTCGGCACACCCGCTTCCAACATCATCTCAATTGCTCTAAACGCAATAATCGATGTTTGCTCGGCAGGCTTAGCGACAACGGTATTACCCGCGACTAATGCCGCTGATACTTGGCCTAAGAAAATAGCCAGAGGGAAGTTCCATGGGCTGATACAAGCAAAAACACCACGCCCTTGGTAGGTTAGCTGTTTTGTTGCACCATCATAGGTTTCTATAATATGTGGCTGAGCAAATTCCGTGGCCGCTTGATGGGCATAAAAACGGCAAAAATCCACCGCTTCACGAATTTCATCAATACCATCTTGAATGGTTTTACCCGCTTCACGATGACATAAGGCGACCAGCTCACCCGTGTTCACTTCCAACAAATCAGCGAGTCGCACTAAGCAAGCAGCGCGCTCAGCAACGGGAGTTTGTGACCATTCAGGGTAAGCATTCGACGCCACATCAATCGCTTCAATAACAAGATCACGGGTAGCGAAACTGACTTCACCAACGGACTCTCGACGATCGTACGGTGCAGTGATTGCCAAAACCTCACAAGCTGGCGCTTCACCACTAAGTGTTTTTCCGACTAAACGCTCACCATTTACAATCGGGCCAGCTTGCCATTGGGTCTCGTTAAATACATCAATCGACGTTTTAAAGGGGGTCCACTCGGATTCAATCTCGATATTGATACCCTCGGAGTTTTGACGTGATTCGCCAAAAATAGCAGGGGGCAGTGCTATCAAGCCATTGTGTAAACTCGGACGTGATTTCAAAATATCGACAGGGTGTTCCGTCAAGGTATCAATCGGACAATCAGCATCTACCAAACGGTGCACAAAAGAGCTATTCGCACCATTTTCTAACAAGCGACGTACTAAATACGGCAGTAAATCTTTATGACTACCAACTGGCGCGTAAATACGTACATTGGTCTGATACATGTCCATCGCATGGTTATAAAGCGCATCGCCCATGCCATGTAGGCGTTGGAATTCAAAATCTTTATGCTCCGCCATTGCGACAATCGCTGAAACGGTATGTGCATTATGACTAGCAAATTGCGGGTAAATCAGACCACGAAAATGAGTCGCTAATAGCAGGCGAGCACATGCTAAGTAAGACGTATCTGTCCCTTCTTTTCGAGTAAAAACAGGGTAAGCGGCATAACCACTTTGCTGCGACATTTTAAGCTCGCTATCCCAGTACGCTCCTTTGACTAAGCGTAATGGGATCACATCGCCTTGCTGTTTACTTAACGCAGCAAGCCAAGTCAGCACAGGTAGCGCTCGTTTAGAATAAGCTTGTACCACTAAACCAAAGCGTCCCCACCCTTTTACTTCGTCAGAGCGGTACAGTTTTTCAAAAAGTTTTAACGATAACTCTAGGCGATCAGCTTCTTCTGCATCAATCGTGATCCCAACATTGAGTTCACGCGCTCGCGCTAATAGTGATAATACCGACAGATACATTTCATCTAATACGCGGGCTTCGTTGGCTACATCATAACGCGGGTGCAAAGCAGACAGCTTGATAGACACAGTGGGATCTGGTGACTTGGGGTTATGGTAACCGTTACGCCCTACGGCTTCGATCGCCATAATATAGTCTTTGAAATACTTTTGAGCATCTTGCTGCGTCAGTGCTGCCTCACCCAACATATCAAATGAATAGGTAAACCCTTGATCACGTTTATCTTTGCCATTTTTCATTGCTTCTGCAATGGTTCTGCCTAACACAAACTGATGCCCCATGATCTTCATCGCTTGGTTCATGGCTTGGCGGATCACAGGTTCAGACATTTTGTTCACAAGACGGTTGATCACATGGCTTGGCTGACCATCGGACTTAGCGTCCATAGTGACCACTTTCCCTGTTAGCATGAGCCCCCATGTGGACGCATTCACAAACAAGGATTCTGAATTCTTAAGGTGAGACTTCCAATCCGCTACGCTGAGTTTGTCACGAATAAGTGCATCTGCTGTGGCTGAATCAGGAATACGCATTAGGGCTTCCGCCAAGCACATCAGTAAAATGCCTTCTTTAGTATCTAGGCTGTATTCAAGCAATAAAGCATCAATCATTTGTACGGCTGTCTTATCAGCACGTACACGCGCGATCAGCTCAGCGGCACTATCAGTCGTCTGTTTACGTTCTTGCTCAGATGGCTCAGCCATCGGAAGTAGTTGCGCTAACCACTGCGATTCGTCCACCGAGTACAGTGGAGAGATTAACTGCCACAATGACGATAATGGCCTGTCGATAAAAGATGGCTGAAGTGCATCTACCGCATTAAACATAATCATTTCCTCAATAATGGTTCTTGATGCAACCACAATAAATGTTACACCGATGTTGCTATTGAGGGGATCATATTTTCAGCCGCTCACTTAGTCTTGCTATATTCTCCGATATTTTTTAGAAAAAGTCCGTTTTTTAACAAAATCAGACACAGAACGGCAGCGTTTAAGGACAAAAATTACTAACAGGCCTTATAAGAACGGATTTGGACGGCGTACAAAATGAAATTATCGATAAGTCAAAGCCAATCCGTGGCATATGAGATGAAGCGAGGAAAGTAATCAGGCAATCGAGATAAGATTTATTCACCAAGGGAATACAAAGATAAGCTCTGGGAATAAACAAAAGCTAAAACTATGTTACGAAAATGCCTTACGGTATTTTGCTGGTGGCATACCGTAACAACGGGAAAAAGCTTGAGTAAAACTACTCTGGCTACTAAAACCACAAGATTGGGCCACCTGAGCCAAACTCAAGCCAGATTCATCGAGTAACTGCTTGGCAAGATCGAGTCTTTTCTGTAGCACATAATGATGAGGCGTCATGCCTGTCTGTGTTTTAAATAAAAGGTGAAACTGACTTTCGCCAAGATAAACTAAACCCGCAAGCTGCAATACCGAAATTTTCCGCGTTATGTGCTGTAAAATATATTGATCGACAATATCCATATTTAAACGCGGTAAATATCTATCTGAAGCGACAGGCTTAAAGTGACGCTGTAACACGCACATTAATGTGTCGGTACAGGCTCTACTCAATAATAAATCATCAGGACTTGCCATCATTTCAGCCGTCAGTGCTTTGATTAGGGTTTGCACTTGGGTATCAAGATGAAAATAACTCGATTGAGTAAATAAGCGTTCTACTCTTTCTGTGGCATAGTCATGTTGCGCCAGCACTTCGGGCACATTCAACACTAAGATCTCATTTTTACCTAAACCTGAAAATGCATGCTCAGAATCCGAACTTACAAGGCAACCTTGACCAGGACCGACCAAGTTTCCATAACCTTCAATATCAAATTCCGTTTGACCAGATAACCCGATCACAACTTGGTTATAACCATGGTTATGGTGTGCCATCTGTTCGGGCAACATAACAATTTCAGAGGGTTTATATTTTTCAGCCATAATATTTAGGCCATTCATCTAATTAGCTTCATTGAAGGAGGAAAGACTACTACATAATACAGTAAAAACGAAAATGCAGATGCCCACTCAGCAGCAATATCATAGGCGATCAGTCATATTATTGAGTATGCAAACATACCAACGTATGAGTCAAAACATGAGTCGATGCCTACTCTACTAATAATGGAACAATGATCAAGAGAAGCCAATGTTACGGTAAGTGTAATTTCAATTTTATGAATTAGCTCTTCAGGCTAGACATAGTAAAGGATTCGACTGTATTTCTCAGAAAGTTCTTTTTATCGTTCCACACCGTAAAAA
>NZ_NOIF01000168.1 GCF_002265265.1 Photobacterium sanguinicancri | reverse complement strand
TAATTATACATTCAGGGCTGTTTATATGAAATATTTAGATGTACGTCACCTTCTTAGAACTCTTGGTTTTTGAATTAGTTAAAGAGTGGGGCGTAGTTGTGTGACGCTGGTCTCGTTAATGTTTTGTTGCGGTATTAGATACAAATAAGATCGAGCGAGATCATGCTTTAGGCTTTAAATGACTTAATTCGCACTTAAATAAAGTTTTGCGAGGATATGAAATTAATTACCGTTATGAGTTTCGTTTGTGCTTTCTTCTCTCTTGGTTATAGCTTAATTAGCCCCATGTTTATTGCTTGTGTAAAGGTGATTTTCTTTGATACTAGGTTGTCTAGTGCAGATTCACTTAGCATCAAGACTGCATCATCACTTGATGGTGGTTTTGAGTGGATCTTTAGGGGCTTACCTGCATGATATTTGGACCATAATTGGCTGTCGACAAGATAAATATGGATGTCGTTTGGTAATTGCGTACTTCTTTTAACAAAAAGTTGTAACCACCAACTGGCACGTCGAAGTCCTGGTTGCCCTTCAAGCTTATTTGTTTGCGTTATCTGCTGCTGGCTAATGGCACGTTGTGTTGCTAATGCAATACCGAGTGAACCAGGGTAGCTTTCAGCAAAGGGATTATTGAATTGCCCATCGTAAGAGCAAGCCCAAGAGGTTGAACTTGCTCCTAATAATGAGAGTACCAATAATAGTTTTGATACTTTCATGTACACTCCATGTGTATGACTAGCTTGAGATAACTAGCACTATGGTGTAACGATATTAAACCAGAAATTAAAGGTATCTAGCATGCCAACAAAGTCCTTAAAGACTTGCTCGTTACCTTTGACTTTAATATCACCATCAGCAATGGCTTTCTCCAATGTGATATTACCTAACTGCACATCGTCGAGAGCGGCTTTGGTCAGCGTTAATGTGACATCAGGTTTGTCGGATAATTTTGTGGTGTGGTTAAGTACAGAATTTTCAATATATAACGTGTACTTTTCATCTAAATCGGTGAAATCAATATTAATTGATAAATTTTTGCCAGCGGCTTTTTCTGGCAGTATACGCACCGCGAGATAATCGAATAGCATCTCTGGTGGCATATTTTTAATGATATCTGGCGAGGCTGTTGTCGTGCCTCCCGCACTTGGTGTGCCATTGCGCAGTTCATTGGCGCCCTGAAGGTATACAGATCGCCAAGGACCTGATTCGGCTTGGTAGCCTAACTGTTCATACGTGTCTGCAAGTAGCATTTTGCCATTTTTACTGTCAGGGTTTGCAAAAACAACGTGCTTCATCACTTCAGCAACCCAGCGGTATTCTCCTTTATCAAAGTCGGCTTTTGCTTTGCTAATCGCAGCGTCTTCACCACCCATGTATTCAACGTATTTTTGTGCGGCATCGGCGGGGGGGAGGTTATTGAGGTCTGATGGATTACCTGAATACCAGCCCATGTAGCGTTGATAGACAGCACGGCTGTTATGGCGCAACGTACCGTAATAGCCTCGGGTGCTCCAGTTTTTATCCAGTGAATCAGGGAAATGGATAACCTCTGAAATTTCAGACCCGATATAACCTTGATTCATCAAGCGGACGGTTTGATCGTGGGTGTATTTGTACATATCACGTTGTTTTTTGAAGTAATCGACAATATCGGCTTGTCCCCATAATGGCCAATGGTGACTTTGGAACTTCACTTCTACCTCATCACCCCATGTTTCAATGGTTTCTTGGAGGTAGCCTGACCACTTCAATGCATCACGTACTTGTGCGCCACGGAGAGTAAGTATGTTATGCATGGTATTGGTGCTATTTTCTGCCATCCATAATGCTTTTTTGTCGGGGAACCAAGTGTTGATCTCTGTTGGCGCCTCAGAACCAGGCGTGTATTGGAATACCATTTTAATGCCGTCGACGGTACGTTCATCGCCTGTTTTCTCAATAATGTCAGTTGGCTTAATCAGGGTTGCAAGGCCTGTAGAGGTGGTTTGGCCTAAGCCACCATTTACACCACTAAATTCATCGCGAGGGAGTAGGGCACCATACATATAAATCGCACGTCGGCCCATGGCATTGCCGGCAATAACATTTTCTGACACCGCATGTTCAGTAAAGCCATGGGAAGCAATAATGGTGACTTTGCCATCGATGACATCTTGTTCGTTAACAATACCGCGTACACCGCCAAAATGGTCAATATGACTATGGCTATACACTACCGCTACTACTGGTCGCTCGCCAAGCTCACTGTTAATAAAATCTAATGCGGCCTTGGCGGTTTCTTGCGAAATGAGAGGGTCAAAAACAATCCAACCCGTTTTGCCTTTGATGAAGGTAATATTACTGAGATCATAGCCGCGAACCTGGTAGATCCCATCGGTCACTTCAAATAAGCCATTAATCATATTGAGTTGGGCATTACGCCACAGGCTTGGATTTACGCTATCAGGGGAAGGGTTTTCAAGGGTGATAAATTTTTTATAGGCTTCCAAATCCCAAACAACATCACCTTTTCCGTTCTTTATTGTCACAGTATCTTGCTTGGCAATAAGGCCTCGTTGCGCATCGTCGAAGTCTTTTTTATCTTTAAAGGGAAGGGTATCTAAAACGATTTGGTTGGCATCTATGGTGGCTTGTGTTGCGGGCTTAGGATCAACCGCGTAGCTATGAAAAGCAATGACGGTTGTCAGCAACGCAATCGCGTAGTGCTTCATATTCACTCCTTTGAATGAGTCAGTGAGATCATAGTCAACACTAGTCAAGATTAAAAAATGTTCAAATCTTATGCGTTTATGCGCTTAGCAATATAATCAACTTGGATGTAAATCCGAAGGGCGTGATGAAGAGGGGCTGGAAAGTGAATGTTAGCTCATTCTGTAACTCCGATTTAAAAGATGCAGATAATTGGGTGATTTTTTTGTCGGCAAGTAGGTCTACTTTTCTGGGGTTTTATGCAGCAATAAATACGAGCGAACAGCCAAACCTTGAAGCTCGTCACTCAATTTAACGTAAAAATTGATTAATCGCATGGTTATTGGCGCATTGAGTGCATACTGTGGCCAGTGAAAGCATTTATAGAAGTAATAAGGTTACGAATATGTCTGATGTACCAGTATCTGTAGTTAGTGCAGCTGAAGCAATCCAACCCGTAGCGGAGTCTTCAGGTTCAATTTGGGGATATGTAGCAGGCGGTGTTGCTCTACTTGTCCTAGCTGGTTTCTTTGGCTATAAAAAAATTAATAAGCCAGCATTCATTATCAGTCAGGTACGTAAAAGAAACCTGAAAGAAATGAAGAAACAAGGTGTGGAAAGTTCTGAGTTTTCTATCGATCTTGATAAGCTACTTGATTCAGTACTTAACTACGCGAACGCGAACAATAAAACCGGTAATGATGTCGTTAAAATCATTAGCCCGCTGAACGATTCTAATCGTATTAAGAATCCAAGTGATATGTACAAAGCAATGATTCACATTGCAAATGAAATGAATGATGTTTCACTTGCGCGTGAGTTTAAGAACAAGTCTAAAATGGTTAAAGCAAGTTCACCTTTAATGGCTGGCCTGCTAAAGCGCGCGGGTATCTAAACCTCGCATTTACATTGCTGATTTAATACAGAAACCACTGGTTATTCGCCAGTGGTTTTTTTATGTTCATGGATTAGTAAAGAAAGCCGTTATTGAATTAATGACGTTGTTAAAACATTATATTGCTCTATTTCTTCTTTGGTCATCCAATGTATGTCATTAGCTGGCGCAGCATCTAGCGTGTACCAGTAAAAATCAGGGTTAATGTTTATTTCCTGATAGTAATCTAAATATGGTTGGTGTTCTTCGTGGTTGCGAGGAAGATCTTTGCCAGACTGCCCACTAGAATCTGACCAACTATGAACGCCGATTTTAGGCAGTGCATCATCGGCGGTGCGCTGAGTGCCAGCCAAGAATAAATCAGTCCCTCCGCTTGCGATCATGGCACTGTTAACAAGGTGTGTGGCAATGCCATTTTCATGGATTTCTGCTGATAGCAGTAGGTTGATCTCATCATCTGCGCTGCCTGGAATACTTTGTATGTTGAAGGTAGCCACAGAAGGGAATTGTGTGCGCATATCATCAAAGGCGTCTAATGACCCAGAGCAAATAACACCACCAAGCGTTGCTTCGTTTACGCTTGTTACCGTAAAGGTCAGTGGTTTATCCCCTTCAAGTTCAGAATAACTGCATTGTGATGTAAATGTATTTGGGTCGTTGGTTGTTGTATTACAACCGACGAGTAGCAAGCTTAAACTGATCGCGATACTTAAATTTTTCATACTATCCCTGTTATTTATAGATTTCTATCCATGTACTACTTAGCAAAGTATTGCAGTATTTTAACATCAATTGAAAGGTGTTTTTTGTAAATGATATTGCAGTATGAAAGGCGTATATTTTGGTAGGGTAATTTTGATAGGTGATTTCAAAATAAACTGATACATTCTGCAAAAATCTGCTGATATGCAAGCTTGATCACTGTAATGAGCTGGTCACTTTCTTCATCGGTGCGGTAAATGCACATCATATGAGAGTCAGTGCAAACCTTTTAGCAAAGTGCTACAAATGTACTGAACAAATCTTTTCTATAATAAGATCACTTATTTATCATATAGGGTAAGTCATGACTTATCGTTTTACGACAGAGGCCAAAATCGCTTGCGAAGAATGTGGGCTCGTCATGTCTGTTCCCGTGCTAGACGAAGGCGAGAAAGCAACATGCCCACGTTGTCATCATGGCGTGGTGAAACAGATTAACCAGCCGTTTCAGCGTCCCATGGCTTTTGGTATAGCTACGCTCGTGATGTTAGCGTTAAGTGTCAGTTTTCCCTTTATGTCGTTTAGTGTGCAAGGGTTAAATCAAAACATCACTTTGTTGCACGCGGCATTCATGCTTCAACACTTTGAAAATAGCTTACTGGCATTATTGTTACTGCTGACTGTCGTGATTTTGCCGGGGTGCTATATCGTGATGGTGATGTATTTGTATCGTCAGACTGCCCATATTCAGAAGGGAACCTTCTATAAAGCCAATAAGAATATGGTAAAGCGTGTGGCGAGGTTACTTTTTCATATTGAACCTTGGCTCATGGTTGACGTCTTTTTGATTGGCGTATTAGTGAGCTTAATTAAAATAGCGTCGCTGGCCGATGTGGGCTTAGGCATGTCCTTTTGGGCGTTCTGTATTTATACGGGCTTGGTTGTTAAGTTTGTTTCTATGGTCGATCGCACGTGGTTATGGCATCAAATAGAGCCTTTACAACCATTAGCTGGAGTGAACGAAGGCGATAGCCATATCTCGGGTAATCATGAAAGCTGCCATTTATGCGCTCAGCTGAACCCGCCAGTTAGCAACGTACTCCATCAAGGTCCTAATCAACACAAACCGCCTAAATGCCATCGCTGTGGTAGCCGATTACATCCGTACGATCCAGCGCGCAGTTTGCAACGTGCGTGGGCGTTATTACTGACCTCTATGGTGTTTTATATTCCCGCGAACCTATATCCCATAATGTATACCGTGAGCTTAGGGCAAACCGAAGGCTCAACAATCATGGGAGGGGTCGTATTGTTGTGGAAGTTAGGATCTTATCCCATTGCGTTTGTGATCTTTTTTGCCAGCGTGATTATCCCACTAGCAAAAATGATGGCTTTGATATGGTTGTTTATTCATGCTCAGCGCGGTAATGAAAGCTCCGCTCAACAAGCGATTCAAAGTTTGAAAATTTACCGGATGACTGAATTTATTGGCCGTTGGTCGATGATAGATATTTTTGTGGTTGCTATCTTAGTGGCACTGGTTCAACTACATAATTTGATGGCGATTTTCCCTGGGCCTGCGGCATTATCTTTTGCGGCTGTAGTGGTATTTACCATGCTATCAGCCATGAGCTTTGATCCTCGTGTTTTTTGGACACAAAGTTCAAAATCCAAGATGCCACAAGCATCTTCTACTTCTGATATTCCAAGCAATGGCAATGATGATGTGTTATTGCCTTTCAATGAGAACAAGCACTATGAGTGATAACAAGCCAACACAGGCTGAAGTACAAAAAACAAAGCAGTTTTCAACCATCTGGCTCGTACCTCTTGTGGCTGTAGCCATTGGTATTTGGATGTTGATTCAATTTGTTGGCAGTAAAGGACCAACAGTCACACTAACTTTGAAAACCGCAGAAGGGATTGAAGTTGGTAAAACAGAAATTAAGTCGCTCAATGTAAAAGTGGGAGTGATCACTAGCGTAAAATTAAGTGATGATTATACCTACATCACCGCGACGGCTCAGATGAACAAAGATGCTGCTCGTATGTTGAAAGAAGATACATTGTTTTGGGTAGTGAAGCCGCGTATTGGCAAAGAGGGGATCTCTGGTTTAGATACTTTGCTTTCTGGCGCTTATTTGGAACTTCAACCTGGCCGCGCTGAAAAAGAAAAGTTGGACTTCACCGTACTGGAAACGCCTCCCGTTGCTCCGCCTGATGCGAAGGGACTTCGCATAGTATTAACTCATCGTGAAGCGGGCAAGTTAAGCATTACTGATCCTGTATTATATGAGGGTTTCACGGTTGGGCGAGTGGAAAAAGTCAGCTTTGATCCTGCAACTAAAAAAGCAAATTATCAGCTTTTTATCTTCCAGCCATACGATAGCTTGATCCGTAAACATACTAAATTTTGGCTAAGTTCTGGCGTCGATTTACAAATGTCTGCGGAAGGTTTTAACTTGAAAATTGGCTCGGTAGAGTCTCTGATCACCGGAGGCGTGAGTTTCCGAGTTCCTAAAGGTGCAGAGCCTGGTGAGCAAGTCACTAAACAACAAGCTCGGTTCAAGTTGTACAGTAATTTCAAGCAAGTAAGAGAGCGTGTGTTCGATCAGTACTTAGAATACGTGATGATGTTTGATGAATCTGTACGCGGGCTAAATGTTGGTGCACCTGTTGAATACCGTGGTATCCGCATTGGTACGGTGAAGAAAGTGCCGTTGCATTTGCCATCAAAAGAACAGGGCTTTTCGACTAAGCAAATCCCCGTTCTTGTTCGCATTGAATTAGGTCGTGTCTATAAAAATATTGATGCAGCCGATCTGCAAGCACTCAAACACAGCTTATCAAATGAATTTGCTAAAGGCTTACGTGCGACACTGAAAACAGGCAGCTTTTTAACTGGTGCTTTGTTTATCGACACTGAAGTATATGAAAAAGCGGATAGGTACCCGATCAAGCATTATGACCAATACGACATTTTCCCAACCCAAGCGGGCGGCTTTGCTGAAATTCAAAAGCAAGTTACGACCTTGTTGGATAAATTTAATGATCTACCGTTAGAAGAAACATTAGGTTCACTCAATAACAGCTTAATTGCTTCTCAGAAGACATTACGTTCAGCGCAAAGTGTAGCGGATTCGTTGAATAGCATTCTTGAACAAAAAGACACGAAAGCAATTCCGGCTGATGTGCGTAAGAGTTTGCAAGATATTCAAACTACATTGAATGGTTTTGGTCCAGATGCTGCGCCGTATCAGAATTTAGAGCAAGCTATTGCACGATTTGAAAATGTATTAGCAGAACTAGAACCAGTATTGCGACAATTGAACGAAAAGCCAAACTCGTTAATTTTCAGTAGTGAACAAGCAAAAGATCCTGTTCCAGCAGCAAAAGGACAAGAATAATGAAAACATGGTTAGTCGGTGGAATAGCAGCGGTCGCATTACTCACGGGGTGCAGTAGTCAGCCAGAGGTGACACGCTCGACCTATTTACTGCCACCAATATCAAATTCTGTGATAGCAGCTAGTCCAATACCGCAAGGGCAATCACAAGCATTGCTGGTGGTGCGCCCTGTTGAAATGGCGGCTCACTTAGCAGGTATGGGATTGGTGTATCAAGTGAGTGATACTGAAATCGTCCAAGCGCAGCAAAATACCTGGGCCGACAGCATTACACAGCAATTAACGCGGCGTATCACAGCGGATCTACGTGCTAAGCAAAAACGGTATTGGCCAAGTGAGTTAACACCTGCGATGTCATCAGCGGGGCAAGCAAAGCTGCAAGTTAAATTCACTCAGTTTAATGGTCGATATACAGGAAATGCTGAGTTAATGGGGGAGTATTTGGTGATAGATAAAGACGGTAAACTGCAAGGCGTTTACCCTTTTAAACTGCAAGTGCCGTTGGCGCAATCTGGCTACGATGCACAAGTAAATGCACTATCACAAGGTGTTGATCAGCTAACAACACAGATTGCTCAACGGTTAATAACAAAGTAAACATACAATGATTATTGTGTGTTTATGATTTGAAGCTGCCCGAATGACCTGCGTTCAAGCGCAGTCGTATGGGTTAAGATTTCATACGGTAATACCCATTTATCCAGCACTCTGGCAATTCTTCTCCAGAAGGAAACGCCAGTTGCTGTTTATCAATCGCAACAGGGTCTGCAAGATCTTCTCCTGATTGATATTGCACGGTAACGTGTTGGGTAAATGGGTTTATTAAAGACGACATATCAACGACATCGACTAAATCCCCAGTACGCATTTCTTTCAGAAACATAACATTGCCCCTATCTTTCATTGCTTCAAACAGAATGCTGATAACCAGATTATGGACATCTTAGTCATCGCATCTCGTTGTACCCCTAATTATGGTTGATTTCTGTCTAACCGCGACTTCTTACTTTCTTTCATTTTCTGAGGGTCTTACCTCAATAAGCCTATATATCAACAAAGAGGCTAAGGTCACGGTTTTCATCGGTATTTTCAGATTATTGTTTGTGATTGTTTATGCTGAATAAATCAGTGAACTATGGCGGTGACTAGATGCAGAGCTTTGATTGGGGTATTGATCTTGGTGGTACGAAAATAGAGTGTGCGGTGCTAGAAAAAAACACAGGTCACTGTGTGTTAAGACGGCGAATAGCAACAGAGCGAGAGCAAGGTTATAACCATATTCTTACACAGATCCAGCGGCTTGTTCACCGTTGTTCAGAGGAGGTTGGTACGTACCCTGAACGCATAGGTTTTGGTACGCCAGGTACGTTAGACCCTAGCACTCATGTGATGAAAAACTGTAATTCTACCGAGCTAAATGGTCAGCCGTTAGATACCGATTTACAGCAATTACTGGGTGTGAAAGTCGTACTGGACAATGACGCAAACTGTTTTGCATTGGCTGAGTCTCGGCTAGGTATTGTACCTGTGGTGAATCCACATGCCGAAGTCGTGTTTGGTATTATCATGGGGACAGGTGTCGGTGCAGGGATTGTTGTCAATGGCAAAGTGCTGCAAGGGTGTCATGGTATTGCGGGTGAGTGGGGACATAACGTTTTGGATCCAACCGGTAAACAGTGCTATTGCGGTAAACAGGGGTGTGTTGAAACGGTCTTATCAGGGCCAGGATTGGAAGCGTATTATCATCAACTATCAGGCATTGAGTGTGGTTTACCCGATATTGTTACTCGAGCAGAGCAACAAGAACAAGCGGCACAACAAACCTTAGATAGGCTCGTCTCTCAATTTGGGTTAGCGGTTGCGGCTATCATTAATGTGCTAGATCCGGATGTGATTGTGGTTGGTGGCGGTGTCGGTAATATTGAGTATCTTTACCAGCATGCAGAGCAAGCGATCTTGCCACACTTATTTAACCCAAAGCTAGCAACACGGATTGTAAAGCCAGCCTTAGGAGATAGTGCAGGGGTGTTTGGGGCTGCCATGCTCGTCGCAAACTGAGCTGACGTGGTTATTCTATGGTTAGATGTACACCTTTGTTAGCGTTATCTTCAGACGATAAAAAATGGCTTCCGAAGAAGCCATTATCACCACGTTTTAACTAGTAAATGACGACTAGTATTCCCAGTGCTCAATACTGTGAGCGCCAGTGAATTGGTTTGCAAAGTAATCTTCACAAGTACCTTCACGCCATACATCGGCTGTTGCACAGTGTAGGCCGCCACCAAATGCGTAAGCATCGCGTAGGTCGACAGGAATAACATCAAAGCCAAGCTTATCAAATTGTTCCATTTGTCCTTTTTCAGACGCTTCCACACACACGGTTTTATGGTCAAGAATCAAGGTATTCATTGATAGCCATGTGCTTGAGTAACATAGTGGTGGTGGGTTATCCCATGCAGGGCTAACTGCTTCAACGATTTCCCAATCATTTTTCTCAAAGATTTCACGTTGGCCTTTGAACAATGGGCGGTTAGGGTTAAGCAGCATCAATCCCGGACGTAGCGGACAGAAAGTTGCATCGATATGGATAGGGTGGTTATCTTCAAAGCTTAGAGTATGTACACGGTAGCCTTGAGCTTCATATTTACGTTTAATCCAGCGAATACCAGCAAGGTTAGTGGTTAAGCCGTGTTGAACGAAGATGTCTTTACCCAAGCGCATTACGTCAGCAGCATCAAATAGAATGTCTGTTTCTTTGGTGCTGTACTCTTTACGAAGTGAGCGCTCCATGGTTTCTTCGTCAGAAAGGTATTCGTATGCTGCAACATAGTCCATACGGAAACTATCATCAGATAGACGTGGGCGTGGTGCTTGCTCAATCATACATTGGTTGTCTGATTCGAAGTATTCACGTAGAAGATCAACGTATGCTAGGTACTCAAAGTAACGGCTACGGAAGCTCATTGGTGCCATTAGAATGCTTTTACCCATGGTGAGTAAGCAGTCACGAGGTGGCATAACACCGAAACCAGAGCTGATTGAGAAATCAGGCGTGGTAATACGTTCGTTCCAATCTACCGCTCCTGGGCGGTCAACTGTAATTCCGCGTGTTTCTAATATTTTTGCAAAACCATTTAGGCATTCATTAGCACGGTCGATAGACTCTTGAGTACGACGACCTGCTTTACTGCCACGCATTGGTGAGTCAGCTGGGATTTTTTCATTACTTGCAGGGCAAGCTTCTGGAATATGTTGGTTATCTGCAATACCTACAATAACATGGCGTAGTGGATCGAAATCGTTATAAGATTCAACATGAAGGCCTTGGCGAACATAAGGGACACCAGAATCTTTTCTTTCTAGAGGGTGAGAGGCATTTGGATATAGGTCGTTAGAAACACTCATTGCAAAATCTCCAATAACATGACTCATATACACATCAGACGCT
>NZ_NOIF01000167.1 GCF_002265265.1 Photobacterium sanguinicancri | reverse complement strand
GAATCAGTAACTGATTCCGGATTATGTCAGCCTCATAGGATCGTTCAACTGATCCTTAACTGATCGGCATTACGCATTTTGCGGGCTTTTTTTTATTTAAAATCACCCAAATGATAAGATGTTTTTGTCATTACGATAAGATTTATTATTTTATTGTCAGGGAAGAATGGCTGATAATGCCCCGCAAATCATAAAATCGCTGTTATAGTCACTTATGATTATTCTATTGGGTATATAGGCCAATATAGGCGAGTTAATAGAGAGAGAGTAAATATGACCGAGAGTGTAGCCGACAAGGTAGTCGACACTATTACTGATAATGAGTTAACGTCAGGCGTATTGAATGCAAGTACTTGGGTTACTGATAACCAAGATCTTCTTGTCCAGTATGCCGTTAACTTAATTTCTGCTTTGCTGATTTTGTTCATTGGTAACTTGATCGTTAAAGGCATTGCTAATGGCGTAGCAAAAGTGCTACGTAAGAAAAAAATGGATGATGCAGTCGTTGAGTTTCTTCACTCACTCGTGCGTTACCTGCTATTTGTTATCGTATTAATTGCAGCTTTAGGCCGTTTAGGTGTTCAAACCGCTTCAGTGGTTGCTGTGATCGGTGCCGCGGGTTTAGCGATTGGTCTAGCGCTGCAAGGTTCACTGTCTAACTTTGCTGCGGGTGTATTAATTGTTAGCTTCCGTCCATTCAAATCTGGCGATTACGTTGAGATTGGTGGCGTAGCGGGTTCTGTTGAGTCTATCCAAATTTTCTCGACAGTACTAAAAACACCTGATAACAAAATGGTTGTCGTTCCTAATGGTTCAGTAATTGGTAGCCCTATTACTAACTACTCCCGCCATGCAACGCGTCGAATCGACTATGTTATTGGCGTATCTTACGATGCAGATCTTAAGAAGACTAAAGAAGTTTTAACGCGCGTTGTTGCAGCTGAGCCTCGTGTTCTTAAAGATCCTGAACCAACTGTGGGTGTGGTAGCACTAGCTGATTCATCTGTGAACTTTGTGGTTCGTCCATGGGTGAAAACAGAAGATTACTGGGGTGTGTACTTTGATTTGCTACAAGCAATTAAAGAAGAATTGGATAAAGAAAATATCGGTATCCCATACCCACAAATGGATGTGCATCTTAACAAGCAAGAAGGCTAATACCGTTTTTGCTTGATAGATAGCATTAAAAATGGCGCTCAATGAGCGCCATTTTTTTATATTGGCTTCTGATTATGCAGGGATATCGGCGGGTAATCGAATAACCTGATTTGGCAAAGTCGTTAAGAGTGCATCAAGATGCTTGGTCTTAAACGCAAAGGTGTAATCCGGTTTACCTGGGGTGTACATCAGTTCTTGATGTAAATAGACCACAGGGTCGACTAAAAGAATCACCTCTTCTGGTAGCGCAAAGGGACAGACTGCACCTGGTACACAACCTGTCGCCGCTACCATTTCGTCGTTACTGCACACTGATACTCGCTTGCCGACCACTTGCTTGACCAGTTTACTGTCAAGGCGGCTATCACGGTGAGTTAAGAGCAAACAGTGACCTCCACCTTTGATTTTCATGAATAGGCTCTTGCTTGGTGATGCCGTCCAACCCAGTTCATTCGCAATACGAGCGTCTGTTTCGAAGTCTAAAATCGGTTCATGTTGCCAAGCTTGATAAGGTACATCCGCTTGGTTGAATAAGTTGATGTTGGTCTGGTAGATCTGTTCTAACGTATTAAGCGACATACTGTATCCAAAGTCCGTTGGCTAAATGGGTAGCAATAAAGAGCATCATAGCGGCAACAGCAAGATCGATACCGCGCTTTACCTTGGGTTTTGACAATGTTGGGCCTAGTTTTGCCGCGCCAATCGATAAGGTATAGAACCAAGCAAAAGACGCGAAAATTGTACCAATGGCGAAAGCGACTCGATCGCTGCCTTCAAACTGACCGCCAATCGATCCTAGAATCACCACAGTGTCTAAGTACAAATGTGGGTTGAGTACCGTCACAGCTAGTGCCCCCAATATAACGGCTCTACGACCTCGAGCTGTTACTTGTTGGGTTTGTTCTTCTGTATTTTGTGGTTTTAACGCACTACGCAGCGATAGGCTGCCGTAAAAAAGTAGAAATAAAATACCGCCGACAGTGACGGAGGTCAGTAAGGTTTCGTTACTTGAAAGGAGTGCACCGCCGCCAAAAATACCAAGGCTAATGAAAATTACATCACAAACACTACAAATGGTTGCCGTTGTTAGGTGGTGGTTACGTTTTATGCCTTGATTCAAAACGTAAGCATTTTGTGCTCCTATCGGGATGATCAAACTTGCACCCAAACCAAACCCTTGTAATAAAGCCCAAATACTCATGTTTTTACTTACCTTATTGTTATATTTTGACGTGGTACCAGTTCTGCTTTCTGGCTACCAATATGAATGGCGCAAGCGTACACTTAGCGATAGGATTAAGTACAACTAATAAAACTTATACATCATAAGTTTCTCTAATGATGAGTGGCTAAAGTAAGGGATGGTGATGAGAGGATTAGATTATCGTTGGGTTGCCGCATTAGATGCGGTGGTGGCGCAGCGTGGTTTTGAGCGGGCGGCAGAGCACCTTTGTATTACACAATCTGCGGTGTCTCAACGGATCAAGCAACTTGAAAAGCTGATGGCACAACCTTTGTTAGTCCGCGAGCAACCACCACGACCGACCGCCGCAGGGCAAAAGTTACTAGGGCTATATCGTCGAGTACGATTGCTAGAGCAGGAGCTTTTACCTGAACTCACCCCTGATGACATCAGCCAACCATTGTCGGTGTCTTTAGCGACCAATGCCGATAGTTTGGCAACATGGTTATTACCTGCCTTAAGTCCATTATTGAAAGCACGTCGGATCGAATTAACCTTATTGATTGAAGATGAAGCACGAACCTTAGATAGACTGCGCAGTGGCGAAGTCGTCGGGGCGATCAGCATGGATCAAACGCCAATGCCTGGGTGTGTTGCAGATTATTTAGGGCGAGTGGATTTTTTGTGTGTTGCCAGCCCTGAATTTAAAGCGCGTTACTTTGCTGATGGAACGACGCGCGATAACCTATTTGCAGCGCCCGCGGTAGCGTTTGATCATCATGATGATATGCACGAACAATTTATTCAACAGCACTTTAATTTACCTGTCGGCAGCTTGATGAAACACACGGTACGATCCTCGGAAGCTTTTGTGAAAATGGCGACCGAAGGTCTTGCATATTGCTTGATCCCTCGTATACAGATTATTGATGAACTTGCGGCGGGCGACCTTGTAAACCTTACCCCAGATATTACGTTAATTCGTCGTTTATACTGGCATCATTGGGCGTTAGAAAGCGGGGTTCTGACTGAATTATCTGAGCGTTTGGTGCAGCATGCTCAGCAGGTTCTACCGCAATAATTGCTTATTTTGTTCGTACATCTTGACGTAAATTTACAATAAAACACTGTTCAAATTAAAGGTGGTTTGATAGAGTGCGGTTTCATTAGGATAAATCCTAATATTTGTTGTCCAAGACATACTCATGCTTGTAGGAGAAATAGAATGAAAAAGACGTTACTGGCCACTGTACTTGGTGCGACAGCACTACTATCTATGAATGTATCTGCTGCTGATGTGGCGTTTCCACATCTTGTTACTCAAGGTAACGGCGAAGTGACTGTTACTGCGGATATGGCTATTTTGCATGTTGAAGTCGCCGAAAAGCGTGAAACGGCTAAAGAAGCAAAGCAAGCGGTTGATAAAGCGGTTGTGGCTTTCATGGCACGATTAGAGAAACAAGGCGTGAAACGCGAAGACATTAAGAGTGCAAATATTTCATTAAACCCAGAATACACTTATCCGAAAAACAAAGAGCCAAAACTGATTGGCTACCGTGCGAATCGTCAAGTGACGGTAACGGTGAATCAGTTAGCTAAACTGAATACCTACCTGGATGGATCTTTGGTTGATGGTATTAACCGTATCCAGAATATTGAGTTGAAAAGCAGTAAAGAAACCGAAATTAAGCAGCAAGCGCGCTTAGCAGCGATTAAAGATGCCCAAGCGAAAGCTGAGTCGATCGCAAGTGGCTTTGGTGAAAGCTTGGACGGGGTATGGAAAATTACCTACCTGACACAAAATGCGCAGCCTTATTATGCTCAAGCGCGTATGGCTGCTTACTCAGCAAACGATGCTGCTGAGAGTTACCAAAACGATCAGCTGGTGATTAAAGATCGTGTCGACGTGGTATTTAAGCTGGTTGATTAAACTCAGTCCCAGCGATAATGGAACAAGAAAGGCCGCATGATTACATGCGGCCTTTTACGATCTAAGGATCTGAATATTACTTAGCGTCTAACACCAACACCTAGTGCTTAGTGTAGAATACGCGCCCTAATCGTCCCTTCAATTTGCTTGAGCTTACCAAGAGCTTCTTCTGAACGCTCAGTTTCAACATCAATGACAACATAACCAATTTCAGCACCAGTTTGTAGGTATTGTGCGGCGATATTGATGCCTTCTGTCGCAAAAATCGTTGTTATCTGGTTTAGAATACCAGGGCGGTTTTCGTGAATGTGGAGCAAGCGTGAGCAGTCACGATGTTCAGGTAGTGATACCTCTGGGAAACCAACCGCTGATAATGTTGAGCCATTATCTGAGTATTTCGCCAACTTACCTGCGACTTCAAGGCCGATATTTGCTTGGGCTTCTTGGGTTGAACCACCAATGTGCGGCGTCAGTAATACGTTGTCGTACTGCATTAATGGTGATTCGAACGGGTCTTTATTGGTTTTTGGTTCAACAGGGAACACATCAATCGCTGCGCCCGCAATGTGCTTACTTTCCAGTGCACTGCAGAGTGAATCAATATCGACAACGGTACCACGAGCGGCATTAATGAAGATTGAGCCTGGCTTCATGCGGGCAAACTCTTCCGCCCCCATCATGTCTTGTGTTTCTGGTGTTTCAGGTACATGAAGGCTAATTACATCACATTTATTGAGCAGCTCGCTCATTGAGAACACTTGGGTGGCGTTACCCAAAGACAGCTTGTTTTCAATGTCGTAGAAGTACACTCGCATTCCGAGGTTTTCTGCCAGAATACCCAGTTGTGTACCGATATGACCGTAACCAATAATGCCTAGCCGTTTGCCTCGGGCTTCAAAGGATGCATCAGCTGATTTGAACCATTCACCACGGTGAGCTTTAGCGTTCTTTTCTGGAATGCCGCGCAATAGTAATAAGATTTCTCCTAACACTAATTCAGCAACACTACGGGTATTAGAGAATGGGGCATTGAATACTGGGATACCGCGACGAGTCGCTGACTCAAGTTCAACTTGGTTGGTACCGATGCAGAAACAGCCAACGGCTGCGAGTTTTTTCGCGGCGGCAAAGACTTCTTCGGTCAATTGAGTACGAGAACGGATCCCGACAAAATGTGCGTCTTTGATGGCTTCGATTAGCTCATCACCTGCCAATGAGCCCTTGTGGTACTCAATGTTGGTGTAACCCGCTTGTTGAAGTGCTTCAATTGCTGAAGGGTGGAGGCCCTCAAGTAGAAGCACTTTGATTTTTTCTTTATCCAGTGAAACATTATCCATGGGGTTCTTATCCTTAAAAACGCAAGTGAAGTCAAAGTACGCTAGCTATCCAATTTGTAGCACCTAGGACGTTATACTAAAAATACTGTAAAACGATGTAAAACAGCAGGATATAAGTAGGTTGTAGGGGAACGGTTGATTGAGTCCGATACGATAGAGCCTAGCTTGAAAGCGTATATTGGTTAATAACGTATCAAAAAACAATCAATAAGGGTAAGAATATTACAAAGAAATGCATAAAAAACGGCGCAGAGAGCGCCGTTTTGTAATCAAGCAACATAACGTATCGGGAATACGGTTACTTTTCGAATTTTTTCACGCCTTCAGGGCTACCCACTAGTAGGGCGTCAGCGCCACGTTCTGCGAAAAGACCCACAGTCACTACGCCTGGTAGTGCGTTGATCTTTTTCTCAAGATCTTTGGCGTCGGTAATTTTCATGTTGTGTACATCAAGAATGATGTTGCCGTTATCAGTCACACAGCCTTCACGGTAAACTGGATCACCACCAAGTTTAACCAGTTCACGACCAATGAAAGAGCGAGCCATAGGGATCACTTCAACTGGCAGTGGGAATTGGCCAAGTACATCAACTTGCTTAGTATCGTCAACAATACAGATGAATTTCTTCGCGATTGCCGCCACGATTTTTTCACGGGTAAGTGCAGCACCGCCGCCTTTGATCATGTCGAAATCGCCATTGATTTCGTCTGCGCCATCAACGTAAACATCAAGGCTTGATACTTCGTTAGCATCAAATACAGGGATACCAATTTTCTCTAGGCGTTCAGTTGACGCGACAGAGCTTGATACAGCACCTTTAATTTCTTCTTTGCGCGATTCAAGAGCATCAATGAAGTGATTTACGGTAGAGCCAGTGCCCACACCGACAATGCTGCCTTTTTTTACGTAGTCTAGTGCAGCCCAGCCGGCAGCTTTTTTCATTTCATCTTGAGTCATGCTATATCTCCTGGTCGTAATGATGACGAGCGTTGGGAGCGCTGATTATAGCTAACAGTGTGGCCTTCGTCAGAATAAAATGTTGACCTATGTCTCTGTTCCATCAATAAAAACCAAGATGACTTTGAATTACAGCGACTTAGCGATAGTAATTTTTATGCTTTGAGCCAATCGTTTGCTTTTTCTTTCTTATTTGGAGCTAGAGGCAAGGCAAATTTCTGATGTTTACCAGTGGAATGTGTGCGATGGAGTAACGATCGTAGGCAAGGGGACATCCCAAATTTCATGTGGCAGTTGATTGACGTGCTGGCAGTCATGGGCAAGCCCTAGTGGGTAGGGTAATTGGCGAAAGTGGTGCCAAGGTGCTAGCGTTCGATCGTAATAACCGCCTCCCATACCCAGCCGTTGGCCAGTGGTATCAAATGCGACTAGCGGCGTACAAATAACATCAAGTTCATGTGCCGGTTTGACGAGGCGAATGTCCAAGCAAGGTTCGCTAATGCCATAATTGTTGATGGTCATTGCTGTGGTGGTGGTATAGCGTAAAAATAATAAATGACCACGGCTGAAGGGGTGTAAAACGGGTAAGTACACCGATTTACCTTGTTGCCATAACCACTCTATTAGTGGTTGGGTACTGACTTCACCATCGTTAGATAGGTACAGTGCGATATGCTGAGCTTGAGTAAAGTGAGGTGATTGTTGACATTGATTCAGCAACTGTTGAGCAGCTTGGCTTTGTTGTTCAATAGAGAGAGCGCGACGACGAGAACGGATCTGTTGGCGAATGTGTTGACGAGAAGAAAGTGTAACCGTTGAGCTCATAGGTCATCCAATGACGAAAGTGAACCGGTAATAGATTGTGTCAAAAAGGGAAGAGCGGTACGGCGTATATCTACAGCTTAACTTTGTACAACCTCATAGAAAAGGTATGCCCCAAGGTGCCGTCGTAAATCTAAGCCCTTGAACCAGATGTTCAAGGTGGATCAGCAACATTAACCGTAGGCTTCTCAGTCGGGCTGAGCATGCTCAATAGCTAATAAAAAAGCCAATCCTGGGTATTTGCTTATCGGCTCGGGGACGTTGATTCACTAACGAGCACCCCAGGGTCAATTCATTATCAACGCTTTGGTTGATTTTGCAATGCTTTATCTAACGTTTCTGCTAATTGATTGATACGATTGGATAAAACATCGTCTTTATTGTCTTTTTCTCGGCGATCACTATGCAATTCACTGCAAATGTTAAGCCCCGCGAACATCAAAAGTTGTTCTGGATTAGAGACTTTGGTGCGTTCGGACAATGTTGTTAAACGCTGATCGAAATCTTCGGCAGCAGCAATAAGAGCTGCTTCTTGGCCTGTAGGACAGTTTACCTTTAAGGTACGACCGAGAATTTTGATTTCAACTGCCTGATTACTCATAAAGTCTCTTATCTGCTCCGTGTCAGCGTGTCTTAAGTTACACCCTGCTTGCGCTTAGGAGTAAATATAGAATAAAGCCCTTTGAACATGCAAGCATACACGCGGTGCTTTGCGGTTCAACACCGTTTGACTACTCAGTTAATAGGCAGTCTGGTGTAAACATCACCCAAATGATAACCACTATGATGGTTCAATCACAACTGGGGGCACCCTCGTTATTTATGCCGCAAGGTATAAGTGGTAGCATACCACAATAACGATTTACGCCAATCTAGATAAGGTAATCACCGCATGAGTGAAGCAAAACTACCCGCTTACAATGTTCTTGATAGTGAACTAAAAAATCACAGTTTAGCGGTATCACCGTCTGAGCTTCATGGCTTATTGATGGGCATGATTTGTGGTGGTTTAACGGTATCGGATGAAAGTTGGGTCGCGGCAGTGAGCGATTATGCTAACCAAGGCGATCCGTTACTAGACAGTGCGAAAGCCACTGTTCGCCAAGTATTTGATGCTGCTTCTGGTGAATTGCACAGTATGGCTCAAGTTTTATTTACCTCGACTGCTGCTGAATTGGCCGAAAGTCAATTCGAAGTGACGTTATTACTGCCCGCAGAAGACGAAGCGCTTGATGTGCGTGCGGAGGCATTGAGTGAGTGGGTAACTAATTTCATCTCAGGTATGGGCCTGATGGGGATGAAAAAAGCTGAATTAACCCCAGAGGTTACTGAAGCGGTGGCGGCACTAGAAGAAATTGCTCAGCTTGGCATCAATGAAGATGAAGACATGGAAGAGCAAGCACAGCTACTAGAACAGATTATTGCGTATGTTCCTGAGTGTGTACTGAGTTGTTTAGTTGGTTTAGGCCAACGACCTGAATCTGTTGAGCAGCCGAATATTCCTGGTATGCCTGCGGATGATGAGCCAACGTTACACTGATCCAATTTGAAGTAAGGGATGAATGTGAAGCACTTTGATGTGGTGATTGCGGGTGGCGCGATGGCTGGAGCCTCGTTAGCTATGGCGATCGATACCCTCAGCCAGCAAGGTTTGAGAGTCGCTGTTGTTGAAGCCGTTGAACCTCAGTTAGATAGCCACCCCGGGTATGATTCGCGCTGTATCGCATTATCGCTTGGGACTGCCACATTGTTAGATACTATCGGCGTGTGGCCTGCATTGCGTCAAGAGGCGACGGCGATCTCTAATATTCACGTCTCTGATCGAGGTCATGCTGGCATTGTCCGTTTGAGTGCGCAGCAACAAGCAGTTGATGCACTGGGTTATGTGATTGAGTTGGCTGATGCCGGACGCATCTTCCACCAGCATTTAACTGAGTGTCAGCAAGTTACTATGTATTGTCCCAATAGCATCGTGGGCATTGAACGGCAGCAAGACAGTGTCACACTCACATTGAATGCTGGTGAGCAGATCGTCACTCAATTACTGGTTACCGCTGATGGTGCGCTCTCTGGTTGCTGTGAGATGCTGGGTATCGAACGTGAAGAGCATGATTTCGAGCAAGTGGCGGTGATTGCGAATGTGACGACGTCAGAACGTCATCAAGGTCGTGCTTTCGAGCGGTTCACCCCTTACGGTCCTGTTGCTTTACTGCCAATGTCTGACGGGCGCAGTTCGTTAGTGTGGTGCATTAAACCAGAACATCAGCAGCAAGTGATGAACTGGAGCGACAATGAATTTTTGACTGAGCTTCAACAGGCATTTGGTTGGCGCTTAGGAGCGATGGTTAAAACTGGCCAACGAGCTTCGTACCCTCTGTTACTGCGTCAGGCTAAACGCATTACGACTCATCGTGTCGCGGTAGTGGGTAATGCGGCGCAAACTTTACACCCTATTGCAGGCCAAGGTTTTAACCTTGGAGTGCGAGATGTCATGACATTGGCAGAAGAAGTTGTTACGGCTTTCGAGCAAGGTCGCGATATTGGTGGAACAGCAATGTTGAGCTGTTATCGTCAGCGCCGCCAGCCTGATCGCCAAGCGACAATCACCATGACGGCAGGATTAGTCGGATTGTTTGCCAATGACAGTTTGCCATTAGTGGCAGGACGAAATTTAGGTTTAATGGCCATGAGTGCTGTTGATTCGTTAAAAGCACCGCTGATCAGGCGTGCCATGGGACAGGTAGAAAGATAATCATGATGCAAAGTGTTGATGTCGCCATTATCGGCGGTGGAATGGTTGGATTAACGCTAGCGGCTGCGTTAGCGGATACCGAACTGCGAGTTGCGGTGATTGAAGGTAAATTACCTGAACCTGAGCTATCTGATTTACCCGATGTACGCGTATCAGCGTTAAGCCGAGCGAGTGAGCGTATTTTACGTAATGTTGGCGCTTGGCCGGGTATTGAGGCTCGTCGCTTTGCACCGTATTCAAAAATGCAGGTGTGGGAACAAGATAGTTTTGCTTGTATCGATTTTGATGCTGCCCGTTTAGCTCAGCCAAACTTAGGTCACATTGTTGAAAATCGAACGATTCAACTCGCTTTACTCGACCGTGTAAAACAGCTTAATAACGTGACATTGTTGGCGCCGGAGCGTTGCCATAATATCGCATTTGGTGAAACAGAAGCATGGCTGAGTCTTGAATCTGGTCAAAGTCTAACCGCTAAATTAGTGGTGGGCGCAGACGGTGCTAACTCATGGCTACGTAACCAAATGTCGATCCCTTTAACGCATTGGGATTACGGTCATAGTGCGATTGTTGCGAATATTCGCTGTACTGAACCGCATGATAATACGGCTCGTCAAGTCTTCCGCCCAGAAGGCCCGTTGGCATTCTTACCCTTGCATGAGCCTGATTTATGCTCGATTGTATGGTCAGTCTCGCCAGATAAAGCACAAGAGTTATGTGCGTTAGATGACGCGGAATTTAATAAAGCACTGGTTGCTGCTTTTGACGGTAAATTAGGGCTTTGTCAGGTGGAAGGAGAGCGTCAGGCGTTTCCTCTGAAAATGCGCTACGCCCGTGATTTTGTGCGTGAGCGTATCGCATTGGTTGGCGATGCAGCCCATACGATTCATCCGCTAGCGGGTCAAGGGGTTAACCTTGGTTTACTTGATGCTGCAAGCCTTGCTCAAGAAATCAAAACGTTATGGCAACAGCAGCAAGATATAGGCAAACGTACGAACTTACGTAATTATGAGCGCTGGCGTAAAGCGGAAGCGGCTAAAATGATCACGGCGATGCAGGCGTTTCGTGACTTGTTTGATGGTAGCCACCCAGCCAAAAAGTTAGTACGTGATTTAGGTATATTGATTGCCAATACTGCGCCAGGTGTAAAAGATGAATTTATGCGTCGCGCACTGGGTTTATCAGGCTCATTACCGGACCTTGCCAAGTACCGCTAATTAACAAATGTGTTGAAATAGATAACCAGAAAAGCCGCGATACAGAGACCTGTATCGCGGCTTTTTTA
>NZ_NOIF01000166.1 GCF_002265265.1 Photobacterium sanguinicancri | reverse complement strand
AAATTTAGGCTATATTAGAAGCAGATACGCAATATCTGACAGCGCTCACTCCCCGAGCTTGCTCGGCAGATTTAACGCCTGCCATAATACGCCACAACGCGTTGCGATAATGGTGATTCGACCACCAAAGACACCAAGGCTAATTAATACCTAGAATGCCGAGCGTTGATGGTCGTTTTGATGGCTTTGTTATGCGTTTTTGTGTGGGTATACCGTGAAATTATGATCAAACCACAGGACATAAAATATATTACGTCGCCTATAGCCCACTAACGGAGCTTTACCTTTAAACCTAAAAGCTAAGAAATTCTTTAAATCTGGAGGAATAAAATCTGGAACTCCTGTTTTTATAGATTTCTTGCTGATTTTTTCATAACCGAGGCCATGGCGGCCTTCCTCTTGTATTGACTTCCATGTAAATGATTTTCTTTTAAATATGGCATCTGCAAAAGCCGCTTTATGGTCTTTATCAAGTTTGCTATAACAATATTTCCCAGATACAACACGCTCTAAAGAGAATACAATTTGTGAATCCTCGTAGTCCGTAGCTGACTCATTAACTGTTAACCTCGATGTTCCACCTTTACCTTGATTTGCTTTAGGGGCAGCTGCTGCAATACCTCGCTTTTTCTTGCCTCCACCCATTAATTAATTCAACCTATTCTCAAAATAAGACACTATTTCACCGAATGGTATACAGCCTGCTTTAGCTTCATTGTCAAGCCAAGGCTTTTCATCATGAGTCATATTACGCAATTTCCATGCGCTATATTTGCCAAAAACCTCGTATACTTCATCAATAATTTCAAGCTCTTCTTCAGTGAAATCTCGCTCAATATCACTAGAAACATCTAATTCTATTGGGTTACGTCCAAAGTCTTTAAACTCATGATAAAGAGATGGAATTACTGGCCCATGCTCCCAAGCTTCAAAGTCATCATCAAACAACGCGCGCCCAGTTATCGCGCTAAAAAAACCTTGGCAGTACCACGTTAATTTTTGTAATTTCAGATTAGACAAATCACTATTATCTAAATCTTGCCAGCTAATCAATAACTTAGCCACATCATATGCTGTTACCATATTAATACTCCAATTGTAACGCCGGAATTTTAACACTGAACATACAAACAGTGTAGTACCAGCTTCATGAAACGCATAACGCCTGCAATAAGGTGCCCCGCACTGAACTAACAAAGCACACCGAACTCCATACCAAAACCGCCGAGTGTAACGGGTCACCTTGATTGCCTTGTTAGCACTTTAAAGCGTCTGATTGATTACTAAACTGTAAGTTTCATTGCGCAGCGATATTGTTCCGGCAAGCCTACTTCAATTTCATGCTCGATCAACGATTTCAGTCTGTCGTTTTGCTCATTAACATTTAAGGTTAAAAACCCTAGCTTTCTATAATAGTTAGCGTTCCATGGAACATTGGAGAAAGTTGTTAATGTAAGGTCCTTGTTTTCATTTTCAGCAAAATTAATAACAAAGCCTAATAGCTGATTTCCTATACCTTTCCTTTGATAATTATAATCTACAGCAAATTCTGATATGTGAATTGAAGACTCTTCCTCAATATTGTCTAAACATATAAAACCTACAATTTTTGAATCAAGCTCTGCTAACCATGCACCATTGTTTCTAACCGCTTGTTCATAAAACTCTTTGCTATGTAAGGGCAGATTTTCAGGTAAACAACTCAAAAATTCGACTGGCATTGCTGAAAAGACAGATCCTGACTCTTTTTCGACATGAACCATTTGGGAAATATCGCCCAGAAGAGCCCTGCGTATCTTTCGGTTATTTACCTTTTTACACTGATTCATCATTCAATCCTTATGATCAACAGTTTAATTTACCAACTCTCAGCTAATATGCTCTTAGGTGCTAACGCCTGCCATAAGGTGTGCCCCACTGAACCAACAAAGTGCACCGAACTCCATACCAAAACCGCCGAGTGTAATGCATCACCTTGATGGCTTTGTTATGCATTTTGATGGTTATGAATTTCTTCAGACACGTTGTTAACAAATGCTTCAATGTGCCCAATTGCTTCCATTGTTATTTCTCGATCTACCTTGATTAACTTACCATCGGTAGTTTTACCATCACGATGGACAATATCATGACGAAGTGAAGTAATACGACATACATTAGATATATCTATCGATAAACTTTTACCCAATATTGCCTTTAATATTTCTCTAACTTTCGGAATGTTGTGATACATAATTTTTGAAAGCTCAGTAATAGCAAAACCTTGAGCTCCATCTTTTTGTTTGGCAATTTCACTAATTGTGAATTTACACTCCTTTAAAGCCTCTACTTTATTTATAGCATTAATGAAATACTTATTATCAGCAAGAATAAGAGATCGTACTGTATCAGCTAAGAATGATTCCATTAGTGTAACAGCATGAGCGTATGACATTTTGTAAAATGTTTCTTCATGGAATACTGCAACTTGCATATCCATTAAGTCACGTAATTTGTGAATTTGAAAATGAAATGTTCGTTGTATATCTGAGTACGAGTGAGATACATACCAATCAAAAAACTCAACAGGTTCCTCTTGGCTCGCCTGCATATATGCCCATTCTTGAGCTAATTCGTCCCACCCCGGAGTTTCTTCATCTGCGTCTTCATCATCGAGGTGTTCACATATCCATATACGCATTTCTTCTTCTTGCAGACCTAAAATATAATCTGTTGTACTGCTCATTTTTACTCCCTTTCTAATGCATAACGCCTACAATAAGGTGTGCCACGTTGAACCAACAAAGCGCACCGAACTCCATACCAAAAATGCCGAGTGTAATGCATCACCTTGATTGTTTTGTTATGGCTACGATTGAATGCCGTACTGACTTGAATCATATAAAGACATAAGCAAATGACCTACTTTTTTCTAAAGACCTTGGTCAGTGCATGCACTGATTCTTTTAAGAAGATAAATAAACCAGATTCTGGATGTGATGCTGCATACTCTTCAGTTGCATAGATAAAGTTTGATTTAAACTTTTCTATCGCTTCCGATTCAGTATCTGCATAAATATAGTCATCTTCAACTTCAAACCCTTGCGCTAGTAATTGTTCTTTTTCTTGTAAAAAACTATCAGAAGCAGAATTCAAGAAAGTAAATTCTTTCCGATTTGTATTAGGCTTACAAAAAAACTGATATTTACTCATTTTATTTCACCTTTACCATTAATTTCAGAAAGTAGAATAACATATGGACATAATGTTAATTCAAACACAAGAGGAAAAATGAAGATTACAGCGGAGATCAGATCTTACGATTATACCTTTTGATTCTGTCTAAGGTGCATTAGAACGATGAGCTTATAAAAGTGGCCATAACGCCCGCAATAAGGTGTGCCACGTTGAACCAACAAAGCGCACCGAACTTCAAACCAAAAATGCCGAGTGTAAAGGCATCACCTTAATTGCATTGTTACATGCAGCTCCGAAGCTAAAGCGGCTTTGCCGCCCCACCGAGACAACAGGAAAGCCTGCAATCGTCCGCGGAGTCTGAAGTAATTCAATCTATAGAATTACAACAATCAACCAACTCAATTGGCTACCTAAGTACAGCGACCTAGTAACCACAAAAATCACAACACGCCAACTAGGCACTCAATAATGCGGCTTCATGAACTTGGGTAAGACAATGCCATTTAGGCCAAAGAAATTCAGGAACCTCAGATCTTAAACCGCATATACGATGAACGATTCTTTCTGCATGCGATCACAGGAGGAAACCACAGTAGCCCAACGGCATTGAAGCCAAAACAGTTATAAAATACGCATGTAACGCCCGCAATAAGGTGTGCCACGTTGAACTAACCAAGCGCACCGAACTTCAAACCAAAAATGCCGAGTAAAACGCATCACCTTGATTGCATTGTTATGCCTGAATTACAACCACTTATCTTACTTGGCAAAGAAATGAAGAACAAATAGTAATCTCACAAATTGAAGTAGCAAATGCCCTCAAAGCAACCACTCTCCTCACTCTCAAACCACGATAACCAATGACCAGACTTGCCTTGATTTTTATAACCACAGAACAAGAACTCGCTTCTCGAACCAAATAAACGATGATGTTAAAAGCTAATTTCAACGTCAATGGAACGAGTTATTTACCGCGCTTTTGCAGCAGAGGAACAAGCACTGTTTGGACTTAATATTTAATTAGGCAACCCACAATTATGTGACCACCGATGCCTGAGATGTTCAAGAATTGATGGCAACGATACTGAATTGCCGTTTCGCCAAACCTATGGGTTGAAGAGACAAAGGCTCATTCAACGCGGAACTGACACCCGACGTGAAAGCCTACATTTCAATTCAAAATATGAGCAGGCATAACGCCCGCAATAAGGTGTGCCACGTTACACCAACCAAGCGCACCAAACTCAAAACCAAAAATGCCGAGTGTAAGGCATCACCTTGATTGCATTGTTATGCATGCACTACAAGCACTTAGCTTAATTGGCAACCTCACTTTTTATGATCTCAAAGCAATCACACGCTTATCGGCGAAACCTGGCTAGCGTTGCCTCGAATATTATAACCACGGAACAAAAAGCGTATTTTGAACCAATCTGTTTAAGTAGTTGAAAGCAAACTTACATTTCAACAGAGCGACCAATTTACAACGTCTTGGCAGCCGCAGAACAGACACCGTTCCGACTCTAAATTCACTTAGGCAACCCACGAATATCTGACCGTTGATGCCTGAGATGTTCAAGAATTGATAACGACAATACTGAATTGCCGTTTCACCAAACCGATGGGTTGAAGAAACAGAGGCTCATTCAACGCGAAACTTACACCCGACGCGAAAGCCTGCATTTCAATTCAAGATATAAACATGCATAACGCCTTGGCATAAGGTGCGCCAACGCTGAACTTACTAAACCAATTACACTTCAAACCAAAACCGCCGAGTGTTTAGCGTCACATTAATGCCCTTGTTACCCGGACGTTCGACTTAGCTCAAGCAGCTTGCCTGCCATGATGAGGGGCAGTTAATAGCTGCGTAGATTAAGCGCGACAAACATCCAACTCAAGGCAGACAAATTCAAAACTATAACCACAAAAATGACTGCGCGTTTACCCACAAAATAGCGGCAACGATGAAGTTAGCACTATGGTTTACCTAGAAAAGATGAACCAGAAGCGCCTGCAATATTGATTAAAAGGCAGCCCAAACTAAAGCCGCGAACATCGTCCACAATGCTATTGCTTACGGCAACCACCAAAATGTAACCACTTCCCTGCCAGCGAACCGACCACATTATTGAAAGCGGCTATCCTAGATAATGGTTCGGCAATAGCTGAGAAATTTAAGAACGAGTAAGTACGCAGAGCATCAACCGCCACGGCTGAACCATAGTTAAAACCAAATACAGAAGTTGGCGCGGTGACCAGCGAACATTCACGCAAGTCGTTAAGAAGTTTAAAAACAAGAAACCGCTATGACCGATGAACGATGCTTACTGCATACGAATTTATCTGGAATTGACCAACTCACAGCAACAGCGGAGTAAAGTAAGCAAAAAGAACTCAACCAAGTCGGGTAACGCCTGCATAACACGTTTGCTACTATGCCGACCTAGCTGAATTTTTACGCCTTAATCACTGAAACTAAAGGCAAACTGACAACGCCGAGTGTAGCAAATCGTGTTGATGCATTTGTTATACCCGATGTTATTCATCCATGAAATAATCAGTATCAACCTTAAAAGTTGAATAAATTTTTATATTCGTAATGCCAACACCATGGGTAAGCATTAAGTCACACAAAAGATCACCATTAATTAAAACAATACTTTTTTGCTGTTTTTCAACATAAGATTCTGCTGTTTTAGCAAAGGAAGAAGTTGTTATAAAAACCCCTTTTTGAACATTTTCCATAGCACCTACAAATTGTTGTAAATCAGGTCGACCTATTTTATTAGATGTATACCGTTTAGCTTGAATATAAATTTTATCTAAACCAAGCTTATCCTCTTTAATAACACCGTCAATACCACCATCACCAGGAGCGCCACTGACTAAACCGGCCCCAGGGAAATCGCCCCCATAACCCATAGCTAAAAGCAAATCGACAACCAAACGTTCAAAGAAAGCAGGATCTGAAGCTAAAATATGCTCTAACAACAAATTCTTAATACTTGCTCTATGCTCAAGGTAAGCATCATGTAACTTTTCTTCAGGCAGCTTATCATTTAATAATTGAACTGGTGCTGTAACCGTCTTTTTTGTTTTTTCTACAACTGTCAAATCAAATAAATAATACTTTGTCGTTTTTCCATTTTTACTGTCAATAATGAAATGCTTTGCAGGACTTGCTGAGGGAAAATCTAAACCATAACAGTGCTTACGAAGCTTGCTATTCACCATTGCTTCAGGCGACTTCGCACCAAATTCGTATAATCCTCGACTAATAATTTCGCTATAAATCTCTTTGTATGTAAGAGGTTTTTTTAATGCTGAAAGAACTTCTTTTATCGCTTCAACAATTGTCACTGAACTATCCTTTTTATTTTAGGGTATAACGCCTTGGCATAAGGTGCGCCAACGCTGAACTTACAAAACCAAATACACTTCAAACCAAAACCGCCGAGTGTTAAGCGTCACCTTAATGCCTTTGTTACCCGGCCGTTTGACTTGGGTTAAGCAGCTTGCCTGCCATGATGAAATGCAATTAAAAAAGACGCTGATTAAGCGCGACAAACACCTAACCCAAGGCAGGCAAATTCAAAACTATAACCACGAAAATTACTGCGTGTTTACCCACAAAATAGCGGCTACGATAAAGTTAGCACTATGGTTTACCTAGAAAAGACGAACCAGAAACGCTCGCCAATATTGATTAAAAGGCTGCCCAACTAAAGCCGCGAACAACACCAACAGTTCAAATATTTGCGGCAACCACAAAAATGTAACCACTTCCCTACCAACGCACCGACCACAATATTGAAAGCGGCATCCTCGATGATGGCGCGGCAATAGCTGAGAAATTCAAGAACTGGTCAGTACGCGGAGCATCAACCGCCACTGCCGAACCATGGTTAAAACCAATACAGAAGTTAGCGCGGTGACCAGTGAACATTCACGCAAGCCGTTGAGAAGTTTAAAAATAAGAAGCCGCTACAAACGAGGAACTATTCTAACTGCATACGAATTTATCTGGAATTGACCAACTCACAGCAACAGCGGAGTTAAGTACACAAAAAGAACTGAACCAAGTCGGGTAACGCCTTGGCATAAGGTGCGCCAACGCTGAACTTACTAAACCAAATACATTTCAAACCAAAACCGCCGAGTGTTAAGCGTCACCTTAATGCCTTTGTTACCCGACCGTTCGACTTGGGTTAAGCAGCTTGCCTGCCATGATGAAGTACAATTAAAAACTGCGCTGATTAAGCGCGACAAACACCAACCTTAAAGCAGACAAATTCAAAACTATAACCACGAAAATTACTGCGCGTTTACCCACAAAATAGCGGCAAAGATGATGTTAGCATTATGGTTTACCTAGAAAAGATGAACCAAAAACGCTCGCCAATATTGATTAAAAGGCAACCCAAACTAAAGCCGCGAACAACACCCACAATTTTACTGCTTACGGCAACCACCAAAATGTAACCACTTCCCTGCCAACGAACCGACCACAATATTGAAAGCGGCATCCTCGATAATGGCGCGGCAATAGCTGAGAAATTTAAGAACGAGTAAGTACGCAGAGCATCAACCGCCACGGCCGAACCATGGTTAAACCAACTACAGAAGTTGGCGCGGTGACCAGCGAATATTCACGCAAGTCATTGAGACGTTTAAAAATAAGAAGCCGCTACAAACGACGAGCGATTCTTACTGCATACGAATTTATCTGGAATTGACCAACTCACAGCAACAGCGGAGTTAAGTAAGCAAAAAGAACTCAACCAAGTCGGGTAACGCCTTGGCATAAGGTGCGCCAACGCTGAACTCACAAAACCAAATACACTTCAAACCAAAACCGCCGAGTGTCAGGCGTCACATTAATGCCATTGTTACCCGGCCGTTCGACTTGGCTAAAGCAGCTTGCCTGCCATGATGAAATGCAATTAAAAACGGCGCTTATTAAGCGTGACAAACACCAAACTTAAAGCAGACAAATTCAAAACTATAACCACGAAAATTACTACGCCTTTACCCACAAAATAGCGGCTACGATGAAGTTAGCACTATGGTTTACCTAGAAAAGATCAACCAGAAGCGCGTGCCAATATTGATTAAAAGGCAGTACAAACTAAAGCCGCGAACATCGTCCACAATGCTATTGCTTACGGCAACCACCAAAATGTAACCACTTCCCAACCAACGCACCGACCACAATATTAAAAGCGGCTATCCTCGAAAATGGTGAGGCAATAGCTGAGAAATTTAAGAACGAGTAAGTACGAGGAGCATCAACCGCCACGGCCGAACCATGGTTAAAACTCAATAAAAGAGTTGGCGCGGTTACCAGCGAACATTCACGCAAGTCGTTGAGACGTTTAAAAATAAGAAGCCGCTACAAACGACGAACGATTCTTACTGCATACGAATTTATCTGGAATTGACTAACTCACAGCAACAGCGGAGTTAGGTACACAAAAAGAACTAAACCAAGTCGGGTAACGCCCGCAATAAGGTGTGCCCCACTGAACCCGCAAAGCGCACCGAACTCCATACCAAAACCGCCGAGTGTAACGCATCACCTTGATTGCTTTGTTAAATTTCATCTTCAAGCGTACGATCTTTTGATACCCAATATTCTTGATTCTCAGTGTACCAATTAACATGTTTAGATAAACCGTCAAGATCAGGAAATGCAAATGCGTCATTTATTCCGTAATGATTTAATTCAAACCTCAATTCTTTAACATAAGCTTTATCGATGATAATTAACTCAAGTTCATCCTCTTCATATAAAACTTCTTCTAACGGTTTATTTGGTATTCCATGTGCAGTAAAAACACCGCCTTGCCTAGCAATACGAGGAACAACACCATTTGGCTTGAACAACGAAATGCGATCATATTCTTCTGGTTTTACATTTTTGGGAATTAGTACTTTATGAGGCTTATAACAGTAAATATGGGAATCTGTATCATAGTTATGGGTTGTAGCAAAATAAGCTGCAACCATTGGATTATAACTCCAATCTAATAATCGTGTAGCTAAACCATGATGCTGTGCAATAGCTAACCAATCCCAATCATTTTCAGGAACATTGGAAACATATTCAATTGCACGTCTTTTCCATGCCTGTAAAACTGATAAATCATCAGATTTATTGTATGGATTCCGACCGGCTTTAGGTACAAGTGCCCAATCAGGATCTGCATGCCCACGAAAAACCCATCGATTGGATTTACGATAAATCGAAAGAATTTCGTGTAACTCCGAAAAACTAGAAATATTATGAATCTTCAAATTTACCCCCTGAAATTTAACGCCTTGGCATAAGGTGCGCCAACGCTGAACTTACTAAACCAAATACACTTCAGACCAAAACCGCCGAGTGTCAGGCGTCACATTAATGCCTTTGTTACCCGGCCGTTCGACTTGGCTAAAGCAGCTTGCCTGCCATGATGAAATGCAATTAAAAACGGCGCTTATTAAGCGCGACAAACACTCAACTCAAGGCTGACAAATTCAAAAATATAACCACGGTAATTACTGCGCGTTTACCTACAAAATAGCGGCTACGATGAAGTTAGCACTATGGTTTACCTAGAAAAGATGAACCAGAAACGCTCGCCAATATTGATTAAAAGGCAGCCCAAACTAAAGCCGCGAACATCGCCCACAAGTAGACTGTTTTCGGCAACCACCAAAATGTAACCACTTCACTGCCAACGCACCGACCACAATATTGAAAGCGGCTATCCTCGATGATGGCGCGGCAATAGCTGAGAAATTTAAGAACTGGGAGTACGCAGAGCATAAACCGCCACGGCCGAACCATGGTTAAAACCAAATACAGAAGTTGGCGCGGTTACCAGCGGACATTCACGCAAGTCGTTGAGACGTTTAAAAATAAGAAGCCGCTACAAACGACGAACGATTCTTACTGCATACGAATTTATCTGGAATTGACCAACTCGCAGCGAAAGCGGAGTTAAGTACACAAAAAGAACTCAACCAAGTCGGGTAACGCCTTGGCATAAGGTGCGCCAACGCAATACTTACAAAACCAAATACACTTCAGACCAAAACCGCCGAGTGTCAGGCGTCACATTAATGCCTTTGTTACCCGGCCGTTCGACTTGGCCAAAGCAGCTTGCCTGCCATGATGAAGTGCAATTAAAAACTGCGCTGATTAGGCGCGACAAACACCTAATTCAAGGCAGACAAATTCAAAACTATAACCACGAAATTACTGCGCGTTTACCCACAAAATAGCGGCTACGATGATGTTAGCACTATGGTTTATCTAGAAAAGATTAACCAGAAACGCTCGCCAGTATTGATAAAAAGGCAGCCCAAACTAAAGCCGCGAACAACGCCCACAATTATATTTCTTTCGGCAACCACCAAAATGTAACCACTTCCCTACCAACGAACCGACCACAATATTGAAAGCGGCTATCCTCGAAAATGACTAGGCAATAGCTGAGAAATTTAAGAACAGGTAAGTACGCGGAATAACAACCGCCACGGCCGAACCATGGTAAAGACCAAATACAGAAGTTGGCGCGGTGACCAGCGAACATTCACACAAGTCGTTGAGACGTTTAAAAATAAGAAGCCGCTATGAACGACGAACGACTCTTACTGCATACGAATACTTCTGGAATTGATCAACTCACAGCGACTGCGGAGTTAAGTACACAAAAAGAACTCAACCAAGTCGGGTAACGCCTGCAATAAGGTGTGCCCCACTGAACCAGCAAAGCGCACTGAACTCCATACCAAAACCGCCGAGTGTAACGCATCACCTTGATTGCTTTGTTATATTCTCATTTCTTCATCAAGTGATGATATATATTCCTCAGTGAGCAACTTTGTCCTATAACAATCATCATCTGTATACGAAAAAATCTCGCCAGCAAACTCAGGTAGGTCAATATCAACAGGAACAGGTGTATCTTCAATAGACTTAGTTTCGTATATTGCTTCACCGTCAATAATGCGTATTAAAGCGATACCATGCTGTGTTGCATATTGAATAGCCCCTTTTTGAAAACCAGTTGTTGCAATGATAAAACCCTTATGAGCACCAATGGATTCAAGCTTTCCATGAAGAAGCTGAACCACATCACGTTTAATCGGATTTTTGTGACGCTTACATTCAACTAATACCTTAAAGTCACCACCAAACATTTCAAACTGACAGTAGATATCAATTTGATATTCTCCATCATGTGATTTTATTTTTTTATCATG
>NZ_NOIF01000165.1 GCF_002265265.1 Photobacterium sanguinicancri | reverse complement strand
GAGTAAAAGTCATACGTTTATTTCAGATATGATGAGTCACCATGATGAATAAAAACATTCACCAAGTTGATTTTTATTCATGTTGTTGTAAAAGAAGTCACGCTAGTTTTATTTACCGTAACTTACATTCCAAATATCATCACCAAAACCTCGTACCCACATTTTTAGTCTTAGTGAATCAATAACGGTTGCTGAAATACTATAGTGTTCATCAAACTCTTCGACAGTTTGGTTTTCTGCCAGTGGTGTTTCAAGCAAGTGATACCCTGCTGGCTTCGTAATACAAAATACGATTTTACATTTATCGCCTTCGCCAAAACCAAATCGCCCATCGGCATCATATTGGCTCAATCGAAAGTCTTTAGGCCGCTCAAAACTAAATGAAGAGACGACTGCCTTCGTTATTCTGTGCAATGCAAGAGCACGCTCGTTGTCATAACCATCGAATCGACAAACTAAGTACATACGGCAGCCTTGCTGCGCAAGTCCAAGCGGCATCACAAGTGCAGTGCGTGTTTGTTGGCGTGCATTGTGGTATTCCACATTCAGTAGTCTGTCGTTATATAAAGCCCCGCTTACCGCTTTCAACACTTCGCTATCTAGCTTAGGTGGCAGCAATGGCTGGGTTTCACTTACTACCCTGACCTTTTTGAGCCAGTTTCTATCTTTGCTGTTATCACAGTGTGGATTGAGCTTATATCTCGCTTCCGAGAAGAACCCATCTAGCGATGCCATCACATTTGAAGGCAATAGGTTGGCTAAGTAGTCCTCAGCCATACTCAATAACAACGCCTCATGAGAGCTTAAGTTCGGCATTGCCAGCCCTTCGCCACACTTATTCCACGAGTAACCATACGGTTTACTGCGTTCATCGCGGGTGATATTAAAATGTTCACATAAGGTTTCTAAGTTACGTTGTATCGTTCTTATATCTCGCGTAATGCCGATACTTTCAAGCTGATTACGCAACTCACTGGCCGTCACTTTTCTGTGACGAGGAATACGTTTTAACAGTTCAAATGCTAACGCTACCGATTCTTGTGTACTGGATCTTTTTGCCATATTGATCAATCAGGCCTTTTACCACAACGCAAAATTACGCTACATCATTGGTTGTTATGATTATTATCATTATGGATACGACATAATGTGACGCACATTATACATATTTAAAAAACAAACAAAACACCATACCGTAAAGTATGTGCAATAATCTACAGACTAAAAAAAACGCCTGAATACTTATTCAGGCGTCCTTCTTACTATAAATTCGTTATCTTCGTTCCAAAAATTGAATGCCTGCCCATTTCAAAAGCAACACCAACACCACAAAACCCACTCAAATGGCTAACACTATAGTGGTAAACATTTACAATATTGATCTAAATCATATTCACCTTGGCGAACTTTCAGGCATGTTAATAATGCGTTAACAGTCAACAAGAGGTGACAAATGAAATTAAAACAAGATTCACGATGCTACACGGACGTGTGTGTTAACGGTAAATGGTTTCACCATGATCACGGCACAGCAACCGCTTACATGTTGAAAGGCGGTGCCTCAGCACTTATTGAACTAGATACAATGCCAACAACTGAAAGTGAACTCATTGATTTACTCACAGGCACCTTTTAATGGCTGCAGACCGATCTGATGCCGCTCCACTATTTTGAACGGTGATAACAACAATAATATAAGTAACTTTCATCACTACTTTTTCTGCTCAATATGATTACCCCATCATATTGAGCTTTTTTCTGAAGCTCTCCTGCTGTAAGTTCTTCTGCTATAGCCACTTTCGTTTTTAGCTGTTGTTGAGCGCCTTTTGCAGACATTCAACGAACAACGATATCTTGGTGGCTAGGTGCTTTCTTCCTGCATGGAATGCATATAACACCAAATCCTCTGGCTGTGCTTCTAGTTCTACTTTTTTAAGTAAACCCGCGTTAATTTCAGCTACGCATGACCACTGAGGGAGAATTGAAAAGCCAATCCCAGCTAAGGCTGCCGATCTCGCCATGGTGCCGCTGTTTACTTTAAATGATGACTTTACGTGCTGATGAACATGTTGGCCTGCGCTGTCTTTAAATACCCAAGGCACGCCATTTAATGCTGTCAGGCTTGTTATACAAGGTAACTGACTTAGCTCTGCAAGCTTATGGGGACGCCCGTAACGTTCAATAACACTCGGGGCTGCGACAACCACACTTGGGTAGCGCATGATCTCTTTCGCCACCCAGCCGCTATCAGCCAGCTTTCCTCGGTTGAACGTCACAACCAAATCATAGCCATCGAGCAAGTCTTCTTTGGGGCTCAAGCTGGTTTCGCACAAGAAAGAGATTTCTGGATATTGAAGACAAAATGAGACGGCAGCATCTGCAAGCATCGGGATATCCGGCATTAACACTTTCAGCTGTCCTGATACCGCTTGAGAGTGATAGCTAATTTCCTTAAATGCATCATTCAAGGCACCAACTAAGTTGATAGTTGAGCCATACAGTTGTTCACCAAACTCTGTTGGTGTGACACGGCGTGTTGTTCGATTCAACAAGCGTACGTTTAGCTGCTCTTCAAGTAAGGCAACATGACGGCTAACATTTGATGTCGGCATACCAAGGTATTCTGCCGCTTGTTTAAAGCTGTTGTTTTCATACACGCAGTGAAAACTTCTCAGCCACTGCTGATCGATTTGGTCAATCATAACTATCCCATTTTTTAGGATTATCAAATCCATTTAGGCCACTTTATCCTGCGACACTAACACCTACAATAGTTGCTTTCTATTGATAAGAAGTAACTATGAAAATACAACTTAACCAACTGAAAGTTAGTGACATAAGCCTCATTCTTTGCTGTTTTTCGCTACACTTCTTGATTGCGCTCGATATGCTAATCATTGTTCCGTTTAGTGCATCAATCGCATTAGATACAGGCGTCACGGGAGCTCAAGCGGGTTACCTCACTGCGGCTTATGCATTATCTGCTGCCGTGATCTGCCTGGTGATAAAGGGCAGTAAAAATGCAAACCATGAGCGAAAGCGGATCCTCCTTTTACTTACAGGAGTCACAGTAACAACCCTACTTGCATCCGTTCTAAATGACTTTTATCTCATACTGTTTACACGACTACTAACAGGGATCTTTGGCGGGGCCTTGGCTGTTGTTAATTTGAATTACCTGCTTTTGGTTTCAAGCGACAACAATAGAAAGAAAAACATGGCGATTTTACTCAGTGCCTTCCCGTTGGCGCTCGCACTCGGTGTGCCTTTGCTTCTATTTTCAACATCAGCAACGCAGTGGCAGCTTGGCTTTCAGCTACTTGGTAGCGGATTTATCTGTATTTCAATCCTATTTATGCTTTCTAAGCATTGCCAAGGTTCAACAGTAACGCCGCCAACTCCCCCTATCACACCCGAGAGCACGACTCCCGAACCACCAGCCACAAACCGCGTATTGCAGTTGGCTCTGCTTATTATCACTAGCGCAGTGGTCAGTACCTTCGTTATTTCGACACAGTATCCCGTGATGTTAATTACCACGCTTGATATTCCAAGCTCACAGCTTAGCTTGTGTTATACCATTAGCGGGCTCGGTTCTTTTTTGGCAGTCCAAACCTATGCCAGAATGTCGGTGAAAAGCGGTTCCATCAGTCGCCTGATTGCTTTGCTATCTATTGCGATGATTGTTGCGATTCACCTTGGCTTTAACACTTTAGATGCCATGTTCGCTGCGATAACCTTCACTATTTTTGTTATTGCCAGCTCCGTTAGAACCTTGATCATTACCACTGAGCTTATCAGTTCATTGGGAGCCAATACGCGGACAAAAATAATCAGTCTCCAGAGTGCCATTCAACACTTTGCTGTTGGGCTTGGTAGTACCATAAGTAGTACTCTGATAACCTTACGATCAGATTCAGCCCCTGATTTTACTCAGGTTATCACTGTCGCTACGGTTTTAATCATGCTGACACCCATCCTTTGGTGGGTCAACAATGGCAGCAACAAACGAGAGTATGATAAGGCTCCAGCGGCTAAATCCTGAATGGCAAACCGATCCTCTCCCCGCTGACAACTGGGGACAAATTTAGACTCAAGGACGTTATGATAGTTACCGCACTCGTTGATAATTCCCGCTTAGAAAACAGACCAGATTTAGGTGTTGAACGAGGGTTATCGCTCCATATTAGCACCATGGGTAAGCAACTCTTATTTGATGCAGGAAGCGGTCAGACTTTCTGCGATAACGCGGCGCGACTGGGTATTCGTATTCAAGACGTGGATGCTGTAGCTATCTCTCACCGTCATCACGATCACTGTAATGGTGTGAGCCATTTTATCGAGCGAAATACATCCGCATCCATTTATTTTAGAGATTGTGAAAGCCAAGATTATCGGTTCAAAGCCTTTGGGTTTAGCAGTAACGTCGGGATAGACAAAGGCTTACTCGGGAAAAACAATTCCCAGCTTAACTTGATACAAGACACCACTGCGATACTGCCGAATGTATTTTTAATCACCAATATCAATCAAAAATACCCTCAGCCAAAGGGCAATCAATACCTGTACACCGAATCAGAGAACGGCTGCCAGCACGATAGTTTTGATCATGAACTCATGATGGTAGTGAAAGAAGAGGATGGACTGATTGTCTTTACGGGTTGTGCGCACAACGGTGTACTCAACATGGTCGACACGGCAGTCACGCTATTTCCTGATACCCGAATAAAAGCGGTTGTCGGTGGTTTTCATTTAGTGGGGTTACCCGTATTCAATAGCATTGGCGGAAGTAAAGAAGACATCCGTGAAATTGGTAAACAACTACTCTCCTACCCTATAGACAAGCTCTACACTGGCCACTGCACCGGCATGAAAGCGTTCGGGCTACTCAAAGAGGTGCTTGGCGATAAGCTTGAGCACTTACCGACAGGGCGACGTGTCGACGTTTAAACCCCGATCTGGTTTTGAAATACGAAAGCGAGAAGCCATGCCCCTCGCTTTCGATTTTACTTAGGCGCTAGCGACTAAATGATCAAAGTACTGGCTCTCATCACTGCTTAGTAATGCTTCCGCCCAATGGCATTGGCTTTTCTTAGGCACAATGTCGAATGGAACAACCCAGAGTCGATGACCATCATCCAAATCGAAAGGAGCTGGCAGTGCTTGCTTGAAATGAGGCTGCATGGGATAAATCAACACGACGTCTCTGCCTTGTTGAAGCTCTCTACTTTGTTCAAGACCGCCGCCTTGGTTTAAATATTTTTTCGCATAAGCAAACATCTGGTAAATATCAGACTGAGAAATATTGGCGTTATAGACATCGCTATCGAGTAGCTTCCATTTAGTATCAAGTACGACCTTGTTGTACATCCCCCGCTTAATAAGCAAATCAGGGCGAAGACTAAACTTACCTTTCCCTTGGTAAACCGCTAAATGCTTACCGCTTGCCTGCGTTTCTAGCTGTAAGTCTGATCTTTTATTAGCGAGCTGATCTTTCAGTGTTTTCGCCACATAGTCTTCAAACACTCTCTCCATCGGGAACAACAAAGACGCGGCATGGGTTGCCCCTTTCATGCTCTGTGGTGAGTAACCGTTTAATATCAGCTGGCACCACTGCATCGGAACTTGGTAGTGATCCATGCTCCTATCCAGCTTCAACTTGGTAAAATCCGTTTGGTGATCCTGACTTTTCGGTATGTCATGAAAAACAAACGCAAGCTCTTGCAGTAACTTCTGATTAGAAACACTTCGCGTGAGCGCTTTCACTTTTTGTAATGCAGAGTGCAGTAGCCGATTTGCAGGGCGATCCAGTAAGAACTCATCGTACTCACAATACAACTTATGCTTATTAACCACATTATGGCGTAGCTGCTTGCCTACATTCAGCTTACCTTTCAAGAAGGATAAATTGTCTTCTCGGCGTGCATAATCACTTCGTAACCCTCGCTTAACGAGGTAATTCACTGATTGCAAAAATTGCGTAATGAACACCTCAAGCAAAGGCATCTTTTCCGCTGCAATATTCGCACTCGCGGTTTGTACATGCTCAAACCCCTTCAATGCTCTAAGCATAGTGATTAAGGATAAACGCGCCTGCTGAATACCCTGTTCACCAGCATCTAAATGCCGTCCAATTTTAGGCAGCACCTCGATTTGCGTCTTGTCTGGCGTGAATATGACCCCGGCATAGTTTTGCACTTGCAAGACTTCCATCCCATCAATACTGCGCAGCTTAAATAACTTACGATCACTCTTCTCGCCTAAGCACATCAACTTCAAGTAATCGTAACTTTTGGCTGTCACGGTATGAACGTTAGGATGGCTGTTACCACATTCGGCTTTTATCGCCTTAGCTACAAAATCAAACTCAAATACGGTGATTTCTTTCTTTGGCTTCACCATGGCTTACTCACTCTTCGAGTAAATCGTAATGTAAGCTTCAGGCTGATCCCATACCGCATCGTCAAAGGCCTTCAGCTTGTAAGTAACTTTGCTGTCTTCATAAGTTTCTAAGCCGTGGTTATTACCAAACAGTGCATCGTAAGAGTCGGTATGAGTGTGGATAAAAGCGTAATCGCGACCGTCTGCCAATTCTTTTTGGTTATCGCCTAGCACTAGGCGGATCTTATTCCAGTCCTCGTAGAAGTATTCTTCCAGTAATGGAATAATTTTGTTCTTGAATGCATCCTTCAGCTTAATAAAGGCATTGTCTTCGTTCGCCTCATTGAACACAGGGAAAAGAAAGGCATGGCCCAGCGTATGCTCTCGGTCATATAAAACGTCAATGCGTTTATTCAGTGTTGCTAATAAGCGCGTTAGATCGATACCCTTCACTGTTCTGTTATTGAATAATTCGGGCTTTGGCATCATCTCTTTGAAATCGAAACGGCGACGCAGGGCGGTATCCATCGTAACAAGTGAGCGATCAGCCGTATTCATCGTGCCTATGATGTAAAGGTTATTCGGAACTGAAAACGTTTTACCGGAATACGGTAAGGTTAACGTGATCTCTTCATTATTGCCGGCACGTTTAGACTCTTCGATTAGCGTAATAAGCTCACCAAAGATTTTAGAAATATTGCCACGGTTTATCTCGTCAATAACCAGTACATGATTATGCTGTTCAACGTGGCTTTGTGCAGGTGAAGGGGCACTGTCACTTAATTCAATCCCGTGACTATGCAGGTGATTCAGCACTTCGGCAACACTCAAGCGCGATAACGGATAACAGGTGGGCAAGCTAAATTGCGTGTTATTATTCAGCTCTTTAAAGTCGACAGAGAAGTCTTTTGCCAGCCACTTTATTGGCAACTGGTGACAATAATCATGGCGAGACGGTACACCATCTTCAACATAACGATACGGCCCCGACACAACCCCTATCGCTTCTACCGATGTTTTACTATCGATACAAAGAACAAGATCGCCTTCTTCCATTTCTTGCGAGAAGTAATTGAGCGAGTTTTGATTGTTAGTACCTTGCGATAAAAAGTATTCATTGCGCGGTTCTTGGCTCAGATCACCGGTTTTCCCCCAGCCAATAGCGGCGATATTCGCCTCTAAACAGTGACTTTTTGCGGCATTGCTATGAGCGCCTTCAATTGAAAGCTTCCACACTCGGCCATTATGATTAATATCAGCATCCAAGTGTAATTCCGATACAGAAGCCGCATTAGATATCGACTTAAAAATACCGTCACTCACTTTATAGCTAATCTGATTATCTTCTGTGGTTTCCGCTCTTAGGCCTTCGACAAACTCTTCATAGCCATAGCTTTGATGAAAGGTCACAAAGCGAATACGTCCAGCTTCCGACAAGGCTTTATATTTTGTTGTTAACGCTTGACGCTGTTCTGTGGTCGCTCCCGCTGCTGGATCAATATTAAGCTGGCAATAAAACGCAGGATCAGCCGCTTTTACTGCAGCTTCTGTTGTATGAAAGGTTTTACCTGTACCTGGAGTGCCGAATAGAATTTGGTTAAGAGGTGAATAAGTTATAGTCGTACCGTTGTGATTTTCAGCCGTCATTTCGCCATCCTCTTGTTGGTCGGATAATACAGGTTCAATTGTTTTAGACCACCGCTTCATCAAAGTAAGAGCTTTGTAAAAGGTATTGTTATTAATCGCGATTTTTAACCAATTACCCTCTTGCGTAAAAGGCAGCTTATATTCATTCAGCACGCTCTTAATATTTGGATAAAAGCTAATTTGTTTAATATTCGCTTGCGATAAGTTAAATTCAAAACTCAGGCCATTAGCCCCAAACTTCATACCGCCTATAATGGCATTGCCTGTTTGATAAAGAAGTTAGTTATCTTGGTTAGAATATATCTGCGCATTGTAGTGTCGAATAATTTGCGAAAGCTGCCGTGCAATGCCAAATAAAAAAGCTTGCTCTGCTGGTTGAGAGGATTGATCGCAACGTTGCCAAAATTGAGGGCTTGTATCACTAAAGGAAATACCAAGCTCAACCAAACAAGCTTGCCAGTATTGTGAAATGTCTTGAGTAGGGATAATTGCTAAGCCTGACGCTTTTTTGGGATCTAAAAAATCAACTCGACGACGGATATTATTCCTAGGGGTAACAATCGGGTGATTTCCATCACTGAGAACCGCTTGGAATGAGAAAGCAAGTAATAGATTTTCTGTCTGAGAAAATGAAAGGTATCCACTGTTTACTTGAAGATTTAGACTAAATATAAACGTACCCGAACCAGCATCTTCGCTCGCTCTATCTAAGTAAAACCTCAGATTATATTTATCTCCAGAACTCCCTGTAGAAAAGGAAATATCTTTACGTTCGCTTAAACATTCAAATAACGGTTTTAGCCCTTGATAAAATACCTCACCTATCTCGTTATTGTTCTCATAACGATATTCAAAGTCCTTATTGATACCATCGTTACGAAACCCAAATTGTTCAAGCTTGGTGACAAAACTTCCAAAATCCACTCGCAACCTACTTTATTAATATTCTTCACCCAACATACAGAACATCATACCATTTGATAATTGGAAAACAAATCTTGTTTTAACGCTATGGGTTTACAAGATATTAACTTTGGTTATTCACGCACTTCTAAGATCAGTTTTATTCATAAAAGACAGTCTTAACTTCGTGATCAAATCGACGTTATTACATTTGGTAACACATTACCGTATGTACATGGATTGACTATCTCTCCTGTCTAATAATACGGCTTTGAGGAAATTCTTATGCTGCTTACCAAACAAAAAGGCAAAACGTTTCAGTTCCCAACCGCCTTCACTATTTTATTTATCATTACTTTATTTGCGATCGGTTTAACTTGGCTTGTTCCTGCAGGCTCTTATTCAAAACTGTCTTACGACGCCAGTCAAAATGCACTTCATGTCTCTAGCCCGATGGGTGAAATTACTACGGTGCCAGCAACACAAGTTGAGCTAGAAAAACTCAACATCAACATAGGTATCGACCAATTTGTTAACGGCACCATTCGCAAACCAATTGCGATTCCCGACACCTATGAGCAACTGGTTCAGTCACCCAAAGGTTTCAGCGATATTGCCATTGCGATGGTAGAAGGCACGGTTGAAGGCGCTGACATTATTGTCTTCATCTTAATTTTAGGTGGCATGATTGGCGTGATTAACAAGACCGGTGCTTTTAATGCTGGGCTAGTTAGGCTGTCAGAGAAAACAAAAGGGCGAGAGTTCCTGTTTGTTGCCATTGTTTGTATCGTGATGGCACTGGGTGGCACCTCTTGCGGATTAGAAGAAGAAGCCGTCGCTTTCTACCCTATCCTTGTGCCTATTTTCTTAACGCTTGGCTTTGACTCTATCGTTTGTGTCGGCGCAATTTTCTTGGCCGCTTCCATTGGTACGGCTTTCTCGACCATTAACCCATTCAGTGTCGTTATCGCCTCTAATGCTGCGGGGATTTCATTTACCGAAGGGATTGGCGTGCGTACATTTGGTTTGGTTGTCGGTATTACCACAGTGATCAGCTATCTGTACTGGTACTGCAAAAAGATCAAAGCTGATCCTTCATTCTCCTACACCTATGAAGACCGAGAAGCTTTCAGCGAACGTTTCTTGAAAGGCAAAGATCTAAATGAAAAAATCCCTTTCACCTTACGCCGTAAAGTTATTCTAGGTTTGTTCGCCATCGCGTTCCCAATGATGATTTGGGGCGTGTCTACGCAAGGTTGGTGGTTTGGACAAATGGCGGCTTCGTTCTTAACCATTGCCATTATTATTATCTTTATCTCTGGTCTGAAAGAAAAAGAAGCGGTTGAAGCCTTCACTCAAGGTGCGTCTGAATTGGTGGCTGTATCACTGATTATTGGGATGGCCCGTGGTGTTAATATCATCCTTGAACAAGGTATGGTGTCTGACACTATCTTAGCGTGGGCATCACAGTTAGTAACTGGCATGCACGGCAGTGTGTTTGCTGTCTCGCAAATGTTTATTTTCTTCTTGTTAGGCTTAGTTGTGCCGTCTTCATCGGGTTTAGCTGTATTGGCCATGCCTATTATGGCACCGCTGGCTGACACAGTTATGATCCCTCGCGACATTGTGGTATCGGCTTACAACTGGGGGCAATACGCCATGCTATTCTTAGCACCTACAGGCCTAGTACTGGTGACTTTGCAAATGCTCGACATCCCTTTCAACAAGTGGATTAAGTTCGTGCTACCTATCGTTCTTTTCTTACTCGGCTTTGGCTCGCTATTGCTGGTTGCACAGGTGATGATGCTTTAAGTGATGGCTTTGTCTCACGATTAGCATAGACAAGCTGCTGTGAAGTCAGTCATTCTCAGCAGCTTTAAATGCCATCATTTAATCATCTTTTTTCCGTATTCCACTTTTTCTTGGGTCCCTAATCATTAAGTTCATTGGTTCAATAATATGGCTTAGTGCAGGAAAATCTAAAATGAAAATCTTATTTCTTTGTACACTAATAAAGCCTCTGCTTTCTACTTGCTTAAGTGTTTCATTTAGCCTTGGCCGTGAAATTCCAGTGATTGTACTTAACTGATTTTGAGAAATATTAATGCAATCAATCGCTCCTGCTATAGGAGAATAACGAGCTCTCAGTTCTAATAAAGTATATATTAGTTTTTGCTCGCGATTATGGATCGATGACAATAACGCTTGCATCCAGATCGATTGTGTTTGCTGGCCAGCATAAAACAAAAATTTGTAAACTAAAGGCTCACTCTCTGCTAGCAATAACAGCTTTTCTCTAGGGAATAAAAGCATACTCAGTACTTCAATTTCTTCTGCAACACTGAAGTATTTTAATTTTTTGCCAATGGAATAGGCACCAACCCAATCACCTTGACCTAAAACGCCCCCAACAATCGTTTTCATATTTAGTGTTGAAAAACACATACCTATGGTGCCCTGACAGACATAGAACACACCAGGAATATATGCATATCGTTCAGTAAACTGGAGACTTGCAACACCCTGTTTACGCTCGGATAATTCTAATAACTTACTTTTTAGTGACTCTGGTAAATCACAAGGCCACCGGATATCAACCTCTTCTGCCATCACACAACAACTCTCTCTACTATTTTTCCGTTAAAGCGATTGCAGAAACAGACTTCATATGAAGGTGTTCAATCTTCTATTCTAGTTTCATCACAATATAAATACCCAAGTTTGTAAAGTTATTATCCCTTAAGTGCAATGTTGTTTGATTATAGTTAATTTTAGCAAACATATACTTAGAG
>NZ_NOIF01000164.1 GCF_002265265.1 Photobacterium sanguinicancri | reverse complement strand
CATAAAAATGACGTAAAACAAAGACGCCAAACACAACATAAACAATAACTTACGACAAAGCCCCATCTTCAGGGATAATTCAGACACAACTGTATAAATTAAATAATAAGAAAACACTCAATACCATAATAACTGGCTGAAATATCAGACCGGTCATTTTATAAAATATAAAAACTCCAAAATCAAACAACACAACACATACCGGAGACAACAATGAAACTCAATAAAACGAGATTACTTTTAACGCTCGCACTATTTTCACAATCCACATTTGCTGTCGAGCATGTTGACGCCTCTATTTTTAATGAGCGTATTATCAATTTTGATTTGGCAGCTGATATTGCTTCTGCTGCAGAAGACCAAAAAGCTAATCCTTATTTTTCTCTGTTAAGTATTAATAACAGTAAAGCTATATTTGAGGCGAAATTAACCACCCTCACGATGGCTAAAGTAAAGATGGCCGATGGTAATATTTATGACCGTATTATATTGCCAGATGGCGGCGGCCCGGTTGAACCAGGAAAGCCAAACCTAACGGGCTACCAACAGCTAATTCGCATTCCAGATGGCGCACAACTGAATATTGTTATTGATGAGGTCGAATGGTCTGAAACGTTCAAAGACACCTTAGTTGATCCTGTTCAACTTCCCTTCCCTGATGTGGTTGAAATGGATGGCTCTCGCCCAGACCAAAATATGCCATTCGTAAAAGATGAAGACGCTTATAGCTTAGTGACAGATGCCAAGATGCCACCCGTTGCTGTCGTTGAAACAGTGCGTGTTCGTGGAAAAAGTTACGCGGTTATTTCGTATCGTCCAATGGATTTTAGTGCGACTGAAAAAACAGTCCGTTTCGCCAAAAAAGTGCGCTTTCACGTTGACTACACTTTGCCTAAAAACAAAGGGGCGCACTCAAAACGCACAGATCAATTAGGCTTTGATGCACCAACAGATTCTGTTATTGATATCCGTTCTAAAGCTGAACAAGCTCAACCTAATGTTCAAAACAATGCTGCGCTAACACCTGCACAAAATGCAGATTACTTGATCATCACCGCAGATCGATTCAAAGATGCCATTGCACCATTAGCGGCTTGGAAGCGCCAAAAAGGCTACAAGGTCCATGTTGCCACTGTGACAGAAACAGGTAATACACAAGAAGACATCAAGAAATATATTACAGACTCTTACAGCAACGGGACCATGACCTCGTACGTACTACTGGTTGGTGATCATGAAGATATTCCTGCATGGGAAATCACAGGTCACGGCTATCACGGTAAGAACCACAAGTGGCATACCGATTTCGAATACACCTTAGTCGATGGCACTGATAAGTACCCAGACTTAGTACTAGGTCGCCTTCCAGGTGATACCGAAGCGCAGATCACCAGCATGGTTACTCGTACTTTAAATTACGAAAAAACACCTGTTGATTCAGAACGCTACAACAATGTATTACTTGCTGGACAATACCAAGATAACGATGGCAATAGAAAAGCTGACCGCATGTTTATGGAAGATCTCCATCGCGTCGCTGACTTCTTAGGCCCTGACTATGACTTCTTTGGCGGTCCTGGTGATTTATTCAATAAAGGCTTTCAAATCCACACGGCACTTCAGTGGGATGCCGATTTATCCAAAGAACTAAAATACGGTGGTTGGGATTACGGTAGTGCTCGTGTAACACCACCAAGCCCTGTACCCCAAGCTTGGAAAGACCAAGGCAACGGCAACCATGTGCAAATCTCAGACGCGATCAACCAAGGTGTTAGCTTAGTCATGCACCGAGATCATGGTTACGGTGACGGTTCTGGCTGGGCTGATCCTCACTATACGGCAACCGATGTCAACGCACTCGCTAACGGTAACATGTCACCTGTTGTTTTCAGTTTAAACTGTGCAACGGGTTGGTTCGACGGCAAAGATTCTTTTGCAGAATCTTGGATGCGTAACCCTAATGGTGGTGCAGTTGGCTTTACTGGTGCTGTGCGAGTGAGTTACTCCGGTTACAACGACCTAATGCATGCCGCAATCATGGATAGCTTCTGGGACGATTACGACGGTAACTGGTCGAGTAATATCTACCCTGTGTCTTGGCGTCCAGCAATGGCAGTAAACCGTGCTAAACACCGTTTATTCAGCCATTACGGCACCCAAGGTACCGCGCTTTCCACTGCCCGTTTCTTTAGCTGGTTTGGTGATCCTGAACTAGAGTTACGCACTCAACGCCCACAAGCATTAACGGTAACCTACCCAGAAAACATCGCGAGTGGCACTCAATCTGCCTTTGATGTGGTTGTTCAAAGCAATGGTGCTCGATTGAAAGATGCGCGTGTTGCGCTTGTTGCCAAATCAGGACAGGGCAAGTCAGAACAATCGCATGTTGTCACGACAGATGAAAACGGTGTCGCACACTTTGATATCACCCCGACTGAATCAATGACTTTAACCGTCACAGAGCATAATGCACCTGCATATGAAAGTGAGATATCTGTTGGTAGTAATACTAGCCTTACAGCAAAAGTGTCTGCTAGCCAAGAATCACCCGCCCGCCAATGGGTGGTATTAGATGGTACTCAATCAACTTTCACTGAAGGCACCAAAGTACATTTTCAATGGACACAGATTGAAGGGCCTAAAGTACGCATTGATTACGCAGACAAAAATTATGCCTACGCAGTTACGCCAGATTACAGCACAACGTTGAAATTTAAACTCACCATTACTGATGAGAATGGCAACACAGATTCGGCCATTCAAACTATCGTGGTTAAGTCTGAAAATCCGGATAATAATAAAGCGCCTATTGCTATCGTTCCTGAGAAGCAAATCGCCTCTTTCTCTCAATGGGCTGCGCTTGATGGAACTAAATCAACTGATCCTGATGGTTCGATCAGCCAATACCAGTGGCGCCAAGTTTCAGGTCCAACAGTACAAATAGCTTACCCAACTAGCCGTTATGCTTATGCACTAACACCAAATGTGAATGCTAAGTTAACCTTCCAACTGACAGTAACTGATGATAAAGGGAAGTCTTCTTCCTCGACACACACTATGATCGTTCAATAAAAAATTGGGGAGCCTAACTTAGGCTCCCCCTTTTAAAGTGATAACGATTAATATACGAACCATCAAAGTACGGGTACGCTCAAGGGCCAAGCTATAAAGCCTCTCGGCTAGATCTATTTATCTACCGACAACCTTCAATTCTGCTTGATTTAAAAGCCCTTCAGCACGCCATCAATAGTTCTTGAACAGCATAGAGCTCTTGATACACATCAGCATAAATTTCACTCGCTATTCATAGCCCTTAAATTCTTCACCTGGCTGTATATTTCGGTATTGATGCATGCTGCCTTTAAGGTCTCCAATTTTTTTCATGATAGGATCAAATATCCACGTGTGTGAGTAACCTTCGTTACCTAACAACTCATAGGCTTCCTTTGGATCATTTTTGATATCGAATACTTGTGGGAAAGTGTATTTGTCAATTCTAGAGTGTGTCGATTCAGCTGCCATAAAATGCATTTTAAAATTTCGCCATTTCACTGCAAATAAATCATCGCCAACAAAGACAATAAAGTGATCGCGGTTAGACTGTGGCTTACCTAGGAAGAAGTCCTTCTGGTCAACACCGTCTATTGGTCGATCGCTTGGTACTAGCTTCTTGGCTCCTGCAAAACTGGCAATCGTTGTATACATATCAATATCACCAACGATCTCATCAGATACGCGCCCGGCTTCTATTTTACCGGGAAGGCGAATCATCGCAGGAGTTCGGAGTCCACCTTCATAGGCCGTGCTTAAACCACCACGCCATGGTCCGTTTGAACCACCACCACCAATTTCACCAGCGGCCAGAGCTGAGCCTTGCGGGAAACTGCCTGCACCGTTATCGCCACTCAGAATCACCAATGTGTTCTTTTCAATACCTGCTTTTTTGATAGTCTCTAGAATTAAGCCAATGTTGTAGTCCACTTCCATTTGGGTGTCAGCATAAATACCTGCTTTAGACTTATTCTTAAACTCATCATGCACGGTAAACGGTGGATGAAAGTGTGTGAAACCAACATAGGCAAAAAAAGGTTTGTCCGACTTTGCTTTCTCTTGAATATAGGCAATGGTTCGTTCGGTGATCTCTCTATCTAATGTTATTTTCGCTGGAATATCAAAAAGCTTAACCTTTTTTGCTGGTTTACCTTTTACGCCTTCCCAAATATAGGGGGTTTCAGCGACTTCAGGATCCCACTGCGGTGTTGAAGTATAAGAGGCTGCATTAGTCCCTTCATTGGTTCCCCAAAAGTAGTCATAACCTTGATAATTAGGTAGTTTTTCAATACCTGCACCCACGTGCCACTTACCAAATAACGCGGTACTGTACCCCGCATCAGAGAGAAGTTCTGGGAGAGTATACTCCCACTGTGCTAGCCCATCAGGCTCTCCTGGAGCTGGTACTTTTTGGTTACCCGTTCTAATCGGTAAACGACCAGTATGGAGTGCTGAACGAGTTGGGGTACATTGGTTTTGAACATTGAAATTGGTTAATCGAAGCCCTTGTTGAGCAAAATCATCAATGTTGGGAGTCTGTATTGTACTTCCTTGCGCACTTAAATCACCCCACCCCCAATTATCCACCAGTAAATACACGATATTTGGTGTTTCTGTCGCCATAGCAGAACAAGATATTGTCATCGCACTTACTAAAAAAGCTTGTTTAAGCATTTTTACCTCTCCAGTTAAGCCCTTTAAATCAAAAATAGGATCGATATTCAGTTGCCTATACCCCTTGATTACATATAGGCAAAAAATACTAACATCATTATTATCAATACCTTACTTGTCCACCAATACGCCATTAGAGTGCCAAAAAAGTAACTTATCGACATGCCACATACTTTAATGCCGCTGCTTATTAGAATGAACTTAGCAAAGCAAAATCAACTTGCAGGAAAACCTGCTTTAACCTATTGGAAATACCCTTTGAGTAAAATGACGAAAAGCTTTTCTCAAGGTATTAATCAATGAGTATAGAACTCGTCGACACAGCAAGACTCGAATTTGCATTAAGCATGTCCGTTCATCAATTATTTGTACCCACCTTTATTGGTGTAATGTTCATGGCTGCAATTTTACAAACGCTATATTTGAAACAGGGGGATCTGGATTACCAAAAAGGTGTTCGATTATTGGTTTCATTAATGTCTCCTGTCTTTTTCCTATTAATGATTACAGGCATAGCCACACCTCCCATTGGAGAAGACTGGGCGGTATTTGAACAAGTTTCGCATGCAATGCTTGGTGAACAGTCAAAAACTATGCTTGGCTTATGTGCTTTAATCACAATTAGCTCTTCTGCTTTAGCATTGTGGGGGTGGCGCTGGTTTAGTGACAAGGTTATGACCGTCATTTTATGGATCGTTCCTTTCGCCTGTACTATCGGTGAAGCGCCAGCCATCATTTTGAATGGTTGGATGCAACATCCCGTTGGCAGTGAGGTCAATTCTGAACTTTCCGTTACATTAATTTCTGCTTTTGAGTACCTAACAAACCCTATGGGTACTCAACGGATTTATCACTTTTTCAGTGGTGCATTACTTGTAGGTGCAAGTGTATTAGCCACCTTATCGGCATTTTACATCGTCAAGAATAAAGCTGAGTTTGCGACGAAATGGCTAAAAGTATCGAGTATTGTCGGTTTTATTCTTACTTTATCTTCAGTTATTAGCGGTGATATTCACGGGCGTGAAGTTCATCAAACCCAGCCCATGAAGCTCGCTCAGATTGAAGCATTATGGGAAACCCAGCAATCAGGCGCTCACCTCGTACTCGCGGCTCTACCTAATATGGAAAGAGAGTCCAATGACTTTGAACTAGCTATTCCCAATGTTTTGGGTTGGATGCTCAATGGAACAGAAGACAAACCAGTACTGGGAATAAAAGATCTACGCGATCAAGCAGAAGAACGTATTTTGCGGGGTCTCGATGCTAATGCCAGCAATGATGACAAAGCGTATGCACAGTTAGTTTTGAAACATACGAACAACATGGCAAATGCAACAAGTGAAGATGTTAAAGCAGCAGCGCAAGATACTGTAAACAATGTACCTCTGTTGTTTTGGGCATTTAGAGCAATGGTAGGAGGTGGGATCATTTTGCTTTGTTTATATGGCTATATGGCTTATCGCTCGCTTTATAATAAGACGATTTCAAGTAGCGTCATCACACTGACTCTTGCTGTTTATCCAATTGCTATTATTAGTTATCTTTCTGGTTGGATTGTTTCAGAAGTTGGTCGTCAGCCATGGGTTATATACGAAATATTACCGACATTCTTAGGCGCTGGTGATTTTATAGGTGAAACAACACATGGTTTTTCTAGTGTAGAACTCCTGACGATTTACGCTATTTCTATCCCTATAGCTATAGTCCGTTGGTTCTTTGTGGTTCGTCGCTATAACTAACTATACTCGCTCATAAAAAATCCTTAGCCTTGTCTCTACCGACTTAAACAATCGATTTCACTACAGAGACCAACCACAAATAAAAGGCATCATTTCTATGTGTTGTAGGAATACAAGCTACGGCAGATAGCGCACTGTCAGAAGCATCTAATGTGATACTTCTGAGGCCATCCCTCACTAAAAAACTAGGAAGTGGCGCAACCAAATCACTCGATGCTATACAGTCTAAAAGGCTAGAGAGGTCCTCTGTTTGATAACCGATATTAAAGTCGATACCCTGCCGACTAAGGTACTGAGTAAAGTTAACCGAATCGGAGTTCCAACCATTTACTTTTAATATGGCTAAAGGCGATGACAGTGCTTGCTGTAAATTCGAAGCTTGATGTTGCTTGCTAACAACTAAAGATACGTGATGATGCCCTACAACTCGCTGTGTGACTGATTGCGAGCAAGAGAGATTTTCAAAATGAAGTCCGAGGTGAATCTCACTATCGGCTATAGATTGATAACTACTCTCTTGCCAAAGCACAATCTCAATGTCAGCTAAAGGCGCTTGGCTTTTCAATGCTTGGAATAATTTAGGCTGGTATAGTTTCAACAAAGCAGAGTTAGAAGCAATGGAGATTTTTCCACTAAAGGTACGAGGGTCGAAACACTCTCCCTCAAACACTCGATCAATCTCTTTTTGTATCCGCTTTAATTTTGTAATCAAACCTACGGCATAAGGTGTAAGTTTTAACCCTGATGATTGTCGCACAAATAGCTCATCGCCAAGCTCTTCTCGAACTTTCTGTAAACTTTTTGAAACCGCACTCGTGGTTTTACCTAAGCGTCGAGCTGTTCTGCTCATGTTTTGTGTGTGTGCTAAATCAATCAGCAATTTTATCTGATTCAAATCCGATAGCTTTCTATTCACTTATTCCAAACCTTACTTAGACTTTAAGTATGTAAACGGCTTATCTACGTATAGATTTTATATTAATCGTCAATTTTAGTTAACCACGACATTGACCAGTACAAGAGAGTAAAACCAAGTGTTTTAAAGGGATTTAGTATTGATATGAATGCTTTAAATAACACTTATTTAGCAAACATCAAGCTTCTTCTTATTTATCTTTTTAATTTTACAGCTGTACCATAAGCCATAATTTCTGATGCACCTTGGGTTATGGCGCTGGTTGTAAACCTGACACCAACTACGGCATCTGCACCTTGGCTTTGTGCATCTTCAAGCAAGCGTTCAATCGCAATACTGCGTGCTTCCGCCAGCATCTCGGTGTATCCCTTTAGTTCACCACCGACAATACCTTTTAAGTTTGCCATAATATCGCGGCCAACATGCTTAGATTGCACAACATTGCCTGTCACAACACCAAGTGCTGCTTCAATCTCTTCGCCAATAATGTTTTCTGTTGTTACAAATTTCATAATATCTCCATAAGGGTAATCTTCTATACCAAAGCGTCAGCTAGCTGTGGTTATTATTGATACTTAGCGGCAGTAATAAACTCGCCAAAAGTTTCACACCAAATGATCACGGCGTTATAGCGAGAAGGGTCAACGCTTTGTGGTACTTGCACGACAAAGTTTTTAAAGGTTTTGACATCACCGACTTGGATCATGTTCGCTTTAATGCGATTAAAATCGGCTTCTGTTTCAACAAACTCCGGCGATAGATAAAGCTTATAGTCAGGGCCTGGTGCCAGTTTCCCCATAAGGGTGATAAATTCAGGCCCAACGGAAACCTGGCCTTGCCCCCAGTGAAATGAATCACTGTCTTTTAGATCTTTTCGAAACTCTGCAGAATATTGAGCTTGTGAAGACATTGTGGATACTTCAGTGGCTGTTGGTGACGTCGGAGCAATAAGAATGGGCAATGCATATATCCCTAGCGCAAAGCCAATGGCCCCCACAGATAAGTGGCTCACAAGGAGTATTATCAAGATTTTTATTTTCATTCCGCCTCCATTAAACTCAAACCAGCGCTCTCTCCATATTAAGCACACTCTCAACATGCACTATTATACTTGTATAATATGTAGCACCAGAGGTAGATATTCAATGTCAGAGTAGTTCTTATTATTTGAATTTGATAGTAAAGTTTCCGTTCTGACTCGGTGTATACCCCTAACAGGATCCGATTACATCATTAGGGCTTGCTGAGCATCAGATAAACTCGCGCGTTTTGCAAAGACTCGGTATTCTGGCTGACGGTCGTAACTGACGCGTACAACGGATTTAGGTGTTCTGAGCAACACGTGTATTCGACGTTTATGTCGCATGTAACGAATGGCATCTAACTCTAATACTTTTACAACATCATCTAATAAAACATCTGGCGCTAACTTGTCAGCGACTTTCACCATGATCCCGTCTTGTACTGTCGACTCTATTTCCCCCCATGGGCATGTGCTTTGATTGTCACGGCAGTCAGCCACTAGCTCTTTTTCATGCACATAGATAGAACGTCGCTCTTTTGGTAAATAAAGCTGATAGACGATTTCTTTCATATCATCATCAAAAGCCACATCACGTACAATCCCCCAAACAGTGAATAACTGCTGTAACCAAGCTGGTTGGGCTTGGTGGCAATCATAGAAATAAACATTAGTGTTATTCGTAAACTTGGGTGGATAGATGTCGACATTAAGCGGGAGTGTATTTCGCGGAGTAATAAGAGGGCGTTTGATCATGTTTTTCTTCTTGTTAGCACGTTAATCAAAGTGACGCAGTAGGTTCTTTGCTTGTTAACACTGTTCATTGCTCACAAAAACCTATTGAAACACCAGTGTATTCTGAAGCCAGATTTTACACCTGATTTCACCTCCTAGTTTGATTATGTCTGACATTTAAAGGGTAAATTCAGGTTTCCCTCCCACTTAAATGGCTGATTTGAAGTGGTATAATAATGCAGAGGACTGCAAACCCGCTTTAAACGATTAATGGCTAAAGGTGACTTTATCAGAGCCTTGACTTCGAAGGCGGATAACAACTGAACCGGCTATTTTATCGTGCCAACCTTGTTTCTTTTTGTCCCAACCTACCCAAAACAATCCAAGCCCTAAGGGTATAGTCGAAACAATATAACCAAAGTAACGGAGCAAAGATTGTTTTACTGTTAAAGGCTTACCGGTTTTAGCATCAACAACCGTTGCCTTTATCACCATTTTACCTGGTGTTGCTGATTTATATGTCCAAAAGGCGATTGTTGCACATAAAGGGAAAACGTAATTAAGTACAGCATCCATCCCTCCAAGTAGCACATCTTCAGAATATAAATAACTCTCGCCATAAACAATGTACATTAATGGGATTATTATCAGCACCATAATTAAACAATCAATTAAAGACGCACCAACTCGAGCCCAAAAACCTACATATTCATTATCAGGTGGTATTACTTCATCATTCACTTTTACTCTCCTTCCTCGCCACTGCATGTATGAAACATCACGGTAGCTTATCTAGCTTTAATGTGCTTCTACCATAAACACAATCTTATTTGCCTAATATAACACTCTAAATTATAACACCCCAAACAAACAGCGTTTTAAATGTTATGGCATTGTTCATCCATAGAGGAGAATTATAATGAGAAAATAAGTTCTAGAGCTAATGCTAGGCGCGTCATTAGGTTACAACATTAATGACCATTTCCAGATTGTGATTAACGACAATCACTCATTCGAAATGAAAGCCAGTCAGGATAATATTCAAGAAGATAGCTTAAGTGCTGGTATTAATCACCGATTCAACTGATGCCACTCTCCCTTTGCTACGCAAGATCAATCCCAACCAATTTCACACTCATCACCGAGCAAAGCGATTTAATATCGTCAGCAGGAATTGCTTCAGATTTACAGGAATAATAACAAAGAGTGCAACACCGCTATTAAAGTGCGGGTTCAACTTACAATAATACTGAATTTCTGGTTTATCACTGGTCAGTAACATGTCCAATTCTGCTTGGTTGTAATTACTCACCCTATCGACCGAGACCAAACACCGAAGTGCATTCTCTGCGCTAGGATCACCGTTTGGGTTAAAATGGTCAAATAACGCTTCTGGCGCACAATGTGAAAAATGCGGCCAAATGACCCCTGTATTCTTCGCGATAGCACGGTACATGGCCGGGCTAAGCATAGTGTCTGCATAATAGTGCTTACGCCAAGGTTTACTCAGCCAACTTTTGAAACTTTCCTGAAGTGAAAAAATAAAAGTATTGCTGCCCTTTCGATAATCAGGCAAAAATGCAGCGGATGCCTTGATGACAACCTTGTGGGAAATATTGGTAAAAGTCAGTAAACAGTAGCCGACAATCCGTTCCTGATCGAAGTACAGCCGCAATTTCCTCTGATAAGGTTCGCTACTATCAAAGTACTTAAACAAATAGGCTTCAGGATCAACATTAGAGAAGCTCGCAATGATGATCTCTGCCAACGCTTGCCTCTGCTCTGGCTGTAACCATTGTTTTGACTGTGTTAAATCCACACATTTAAGATGTTTGATAAGCGCCTCTTTTGCTGCCATGACACTGTATCTACAATAGCAAGCTCTGTATTGAATACAAAAATCATAGAGTAAAAACGTTAGCTTAGTGCTTTTTGTGTTGTCGTAATACGCCACAACGTATTACGATAATATTGATAAAACCACCAAAAACCCCAAAGCCAATTCAGACCTAGAATGCCGAGCGTTGGTAGTAGTATTGATGGCTTTGATATACATTTAAAACTACTTACACTTACTCAAACAATTGAGCAGTAAAGGTTTCTACAGGCTCTGGTAATAAGTCTTGAGGATGATCACCACCTAATGTCATGATCCCACTCTTACCATTAACAACAGCGGATTTAATTTCAATTCCACCGTTAACATTAACAACAGAAATTTTCACGGTCACTTTATCAGGTTTTGCTGACCATTCTGTCGCACGATCTTCCCAATGCAAGATGGTAGGATAAATTAAGTAATCATAGTCACCCTCTTTTGCTGAATGTAAAGCATCTGCATACTTCTGAACTTTACCTGCGACTTCAACATTATTCAGTCTTTTCATAAAACTGCTATTAATTGTCTGACTTAACATCATTCCGGAACCAGTATAATGTTGTTTCCCGTATTCTCCGTCTTTTGACAGAGCAATATACACTGAATCACTTGATTGTATTTTTGTTGCATTACTTGATTCAGCAACACTGACATTGTGAGAATCTGCACAACCAATCATCGTAACTAATGAAGCTACTAATAAAATCT
>NZ_NOIF01000163.1 GCF_002265265.1 Photobacterium sanguinicancri | reverse complement strand
ACTAAAAGTTATGGGTATTATTATCTTAGTCAATTTATAGCCATTTTCAGCGTACACTTGTGAGTCGAATAAAGCACTGTTCACTAAATGCATAGTAGAGCTTATCCGTAATTTTAGCCATAAAAAGTATGACCAAATTGGTACTTTCTTATCTAAGTTTATGGCCTCTAGCGATTCGTAATAGTCACAGGGTTTCACTATTAAGACAGTCGAAGCCTTGGTATGAGGTGATTTACACCTAAACTTTCTACTGCACATTGAGCCATTGTAGGAGTGTGTGGTGCAAAGCTTAAGACGTACTTGCTTTGGTGTTATTTCATTATTGATGATGGTGGTATCTGGTAACGCCACCAGTGCATCGAAAGATGAAATAGTCTACGCGCTTGATGATTGGGTTAAGCAGGCTGTAGCAACATCTATTCCTGGTGCCTCGTTGGCAGTGGTTGTTAACGGTCAAATCCGACTACTACGCGGCTATGGTGTGGCAAAGGTTGGTAGTAAGCAACGTGTCACGTCTTCAACACGCTTTCCGTTGGCATCCATATCTAAAACCTTTGCATCGGCTGCGACATCGTTATTAGTTGATAAACAATTAATCGACTGGGACACCCATGTAGTGCCTTACTTGGAGCACATTGAATTTAGTGATCCCCAGCAAGGGAGCGCGGTCACGCTACGTCATTTATTATCCCATACCTCAGGACTTGTGCCTCAAGCCTATTCTGATTTGCTTGAAGACAATGTCAGTTACACCCGCATTGTTCAGATGATCAAACGGATCAACTTTGTGTGTGAGCCTGGGGATTGTTATGGTTATCAGAATATTATTTATAATTTATCTGCAGAAATGGTCGAGCATGCAGCAGGGCAAGATTATCCTACTTTTGTGAAAGAGCAGATATTCATTCCACTGGAAATGGAGCATGCAACCTTCGGTATTGAGGGCTTTACCAGTAATGAAGATAGGGTAGCTCCTCATGTGAAGACTAAATCAGGGTGCGCGGCGGTTAAACCGCAAGAGGCTTATTATCAAGTTCCTGCGGCGGCGGGGATCAATGCCAGTGCGCAAGATCTCGCCAAATGGATGTTGGCGCAGTTCGGTCATCAACCCGCGGTACTCAATCCTGACTTGCTTTCGATTATGCACAAGCCTCATATTCGGGCGAACCAGATGCGCTATAAAGCCAAACTCAGTAATGTCTATTATGGCTTAGGTTGGCGAACATTTGATTATCAAGGGCTGTCTGGTTTTATTCATCATGGTGGCTGGGTTAAAGGGATTAGAACAGAAATGCTCTTTAATACAGTGACCCAGACGGGCGTGGTTTTTCTCATTAATTGCGAGCGAAATAATGTAGCGAGGGGCATGGTGTTAGAGTTTCTAAAATTGTATAAAAAGTATATGGTGGATAAGGTACAATCTAGCGTGCCTGAATCATAATTTAGGCTGAACGTATTAATATATGAGGTATACCTATGGTATCTAAAAAGCGCAAAGCGAAGCAGCAAGCGCATAACAATCAAGATGTTGATGTGGTGCAATTACCTACACCCGTGAGTGAAACAGCAACAGATTTAGGGCGCGGAACCATTCGAGACAATGCCCTGAAAGCAGCAGTGACAAGTAAGCTATTTACTACACGTGTTGTGCAAGCGAAAAAAGGCAAGGGCAGTTTTAGCAGAAAAGATAAGTTTAAAGGCCGAGAGCCTTATTCAATGGTATTCGCTGTCGCAGCATAATGTCATTGAATAAGGCTCTTTTTCTTTCTTGCTCTTTTACTAATTATCATGTCAATTTCCCAACAACTTCTGTTATCTGTCGCTCAATTTACACAGGCATCAAGTGTGTCACACACCCAAGTTATTCAAACGTTATGGGGTGGTTATGGAACGTTATTCCGTGCTTTTTTAAACGATGCAGGCGTACCTTCTGTTGTGGTTAAGTACATTGAGTTACCACAACCTAAAAGTCATCCTAAAGGGTGGAACACGGTTACCTCACACCAACGTAAGTTAGATTCATACCACGTTGAAGTTAATTGGTACCAATCTTTTGCCAACCAAAGCCATTTACAGTGTCATGTTCCACATTGTGTGTATGTTGAACGGTTAGACAATGCGATTTTGTTGATTTTAGATGACCTAGCCCCCGCAGGTTATGGCGACGTTGTGACATCACCGCGACAATGCCATGTCGAAGCTTGTTTGTCGTGGCTCGCTTATTTCCATGCGCAACATCTTCATTCTGCCCCCGCAAACCTAACGATGTACTCGGGGCTTTGGCCCGCGGGCACATACTGGCATTTAGCAACACGACCAGATGAACTTCATGCGCTGCAAGACACACGATTGAAACAGGCTGCAAGCTTGATTGATAACACCTTACATGAAGCTCAGTATCAAACGCTTGTCCATGGTGACGCCAAGCTGGCCAATTTTTGTTTTACACCTACAGGGGCCAAAGCTGCTGCTGTGGATTTTCAGTATGTAGGCCACGGCTGTGGTATGAAAGATGTTATTTTGTTGCTCAGTAGTGTGCTTGATTTTTCTAAGGCAGAGCAGCAAGTTCCTATTTATTTAGATTATTATTTTGCTCAATTATCAAAAGCGATAAAAGAACTTTGTCCTCATATTGAATCACAAAGTGTAGAGCAAGAGTGGCGTTGGTTATTTCCTGTTGCTTGGGCTGACTTCCAGCGCTTTGTTAAGGGTTGGTGCCCTGAACATTGGAAAATTAATGACTATACCGAAGCATTAACGGTACAGGCTTTAGAGCAATTAGGAAGATAACGTGCAGTTAAATAGTACGGATTTAGAACAACTATTACAGCAGGCTACGAAGGCCGCATTAACCGCTGGTGAATACATCGTACAGTTTGATCGTAAGCAGCTGGATGTTGATAGTAAATGTGCAGGATCCAGTTTTAGTGCTCAAGTGGTGACGCAAGTTGATATCGATAGCCAAGCCTTGATTTTGTCGGTATTAGCGCCAAGTATTAAATATTACAACTTGGGCGTTTTGAGTGAAGAGAATGCAGATGAAGCACAAGCTTCGGATCATGAAAGGCTAACGAGTGAATATTTTTGGTGTATTGACCCGCTTGATGGCACATTGCCCTTCATCGAAAATATGCCAGGCTATGCCGTCTCTATTGCATTGGTGTCTAAATCAGGAAAACCGTCAATTGGCGTTGTGTTTAATCCCTCTACAGGGGATCTTTACCAAGCGATTAACGATGCCAGTAACAGCCAAGTTATTAAAAATGGTCAACCTTGGTTACTTCAACCATATGACACCTTTCTTGAACGAGAAGGTAAAGCACCCGCAATATCCTCTGATGTTTTCACATTATTTATCGACCGCAGTTTTAGCCAAGATCCTCGTTATAATCCCTTACTGGAAGCTGTAGCGGAGCAGCTAAAATTGATGGGTATACGTAGCCTTGAAGTTATTAACACATCAGGGGCTGTGATGAATGCTATCGGTGTACTTGAAAACGCACCTGCCGCTTATATTAAGTTGCCTAAGCCTCAAAAGGGTGGGGGGAGCCTTTGGGATTTCAGCGCGACAGCAGCTATTTTTGAAGCATTAATACAGAGTGGATCGGCTGTTGCTGTATCGAATATTCATGGTGCACCGCTTGATTTAAATCGTAAGGATTCAAATTACATGAATCATGAAGGTGTATTTTATAGCGTGAACTTACCCCTTAATTCTTTTATATATAGGTAATAAGTTAACCTATCTAACTCTTTGTGATGTATGGCTTTATCTTGCACTATAGTTGTAATTAATTGTTATGAATATTGATATTGAGACATATTAATTTCGCCTCTTTCACGGAGCGTACTCTCATATTCAGCAATTGCTTATAGTAGTGGGGGAAAAGTGATGGACGAAAAAACGTCAACGCCAAGTAAGATAATCAAGAATAAATTGCAGAGTAAAACTGATGCGACTCGACTAACACTGATTCGAGCAGGGATCAGTGTGTTTAGTCGTAAGGGGTATGATGGCGCAAGTAATCGTTTACTAGCTAAAAAAGCTGGGGTGAACCTTGCTTTAATTAGCTACCATTTTGGTGGCAAACGTGGGCTTTATTTTGCGGTTATACGCCATGTCAGCCATAAACTTGGGGTGAGATTCGCGCCAGCGCTCAAGAAAATAGAAAGTGAGTTTTCTCAGCTTGAGCAGATAGAGACGGTTGAGAAGCAGCGCGATGCTTGTCTTAATATGATTAAAGTTCTGCTAAGTGCGAATCTTGATTTACTGCTTAATCGGCAAACTGCATCGTGGGCGATGCTTGTTTATCGTGAACAGCAACTACCCAGTAAAGCTTTTTCACTTCTTTATAATGAATCCCTCGCATCAATACTCAGTGCACTTGAAAAACCAATAGCTTTTGTTATTCAGCGAAAGGTATCAGATCCTGAAGTAAAGCTACTTGCCTTGAGTTTACTCGCACAGGTACAGCTTGTGCGTTCAGCAAGGCATATGTTGTTGCAGCACATGGGATGGGAGACACTGTCTGAACCTGAAGTGATGCAATTAAAAAACTATCTTTCCACTCAGGTAGATACACTGCTTTCTTTGCGCCATCATTTACCTCGATAAGCCCACTTTCGAGTCATTCATTCTTTGATCTCACTATGTTTTACTAACTGTGATAATCTTTTCGATGTATACTTAACTACATATCGTTTTTGCTTATGGGTTTGTTAATGATGAAGAGAAATTTTACTTGGTTAGTTTGTGCTGCGAGTGTCGTTGCCAGTCAATATACGTATGCAGCAGAGCAGGTCACTATCTTTGCTGCGTCGTCATTGACGAATGCAGTTACAGAGCTTTCTGAGCGTTACCAAACCCAAACAGGCGTTGAGAGTCGTTTGTCGTTTGCATCTTCATCGGCATTAGCACGTCAAATCTCGCAGGGAGCACCTGCTGACATTTATATTTCAGCTAATGTTAAATGGATGGATTACCTTCAAACACAGCAAGTAATTGAAAATGATAGTCGCAAGCCACTGCTGAAAAATAGTTTAGTGGTAGTTGCACCTAAGTCATATCCAGATCCTCAGGTGCAGGTTTCGGCGGCATGGGATTTGGAAAAAGCGTTAGATGGCACTCGCATGGCAGTGGGAGATCCTAACCATGTGCCGGCAGGGCGGTATGCTAAACAAGCCTTAGAGCATTACGGTTTGTGGGCGGATGCTTTGCATTTACTTGCGCGCGCGAATAACGTGCGTTCGGCTTTGGTATTAGTGGAACGTGGTGAGTCGAATCTCGGTATTGTGTACAAAACAGATGCCAAGATTTCGAGCAAAGTGAAAATTGTGGCTGAATTGCCAGAAAGCAGCCATGCGCCAATCCGTTATCCTATGGCTATCGTGAAAGGTAAAGCGATACCAGAAGTACAAGGATACTATGCGTTTTTGCAGTCAGAGGAAGCCAAAGCAGTGTTTGAAAAATATGGTTTTGAGGTCGTAAGTGTTAACTGAATACGAAATTCAGGCGTTATTACTGAGTCTAAAAATATCGGGAGTGGCAGTGCTTTTTAGCCTGCCATTCGGCATTTTATGCGCGTGGTTACTTGCTCGTTGCCAATTTTTTGGTAAATCAGTATTGGATGGTTTAGTACATTTGCCTTTAGTGCTACCACCCGTTGTTATCGGTTATTTACTTTTGATTGCAATGGGACGACAAGGTTTTGTTGGCCAATGGCTTTATGCGTGGTTCGGTGTGTCGTTCAGTTTCAGTTGGCAAGGTGCTGCGTTGGCAGTGTCTGTTGTGGCATTTCCTCTTATGGTTCGCTCAATACGTTTATCGCTTGAAAGTGTAGATAACAAGTTAGAACAAGCCGCAAGAACATTAGGGGCTAGTCCTTTGCGCGTATTTATGACCATTACGCTTCCGTTAACCACCCCGGGTATTTTAACGGGTACCATACTTGCTTTTGCTCGAGCACTCGGAGAATTTGGTGCCACTATTACTTTTGTCTCGAATATTCCTGGCGAGACTCAAACGATCCCACTCGCGATGTATTCATTTATTGAAACCCCTGGCGCAGAGAGCCAAGCTGCACGGCTATGTGTAATTGCGATTGTTATTGCTTTGTCTTCATTGCTGGCATCTGAATGGTTATCACGAGCGGCACGTAAACGCTTGGAGGCACCATGCTAACAATCAATATGTCACAGCAGCTGGGTGATTTAGCACTGGATGTTGATGTTTCGTTACCTATGGAAGGGATCACGGCTATCTTTGGGCGGTCAGGGGCTGGTAAAACGTCATTTATAAATCTATTGAGTGGTTTGACGGTTCCTGATGCAGGGGAGATTACCCTTGGGGCCGATGTTTTATTCGATAGTGCGACAAAAACTGTCGTGCCACCAGAACGCAGAGGGATTGGTTATGTATTCCAAGATGCGCGTTTATTTCCTCATTACCGTGTAAAAGGCAACTTACTCTATGGCTGTCCTGAAAAGGATGAACAACATTTTAATGATGTTGTTCGTTTGCTGGGTATTGAAGCGTTATTAGAGCGTTTTCCCGCTTCATTATCGGGTGGTGAAAAGCAACGAGTGGCCATTGGCCGAGCTTTGTTAACCAAGCCTAAGATGTTACTGATGGACGAACCATTGGCGTCGTTAGATGTACCTCGAAAGCAAGAATTATTACCGTATTTAGAACGCCTCGCAAAAGAAATTAGCATTCCGATTGTTTATGTCACCCACAGTTTGGATGAAATCTTACGCTTAGCGGATCATATGGTGATGTTGCATCAAGGTAAAGTGGTCGCGTCAGGGCATGTAAATAGCGTATGGGGCTCACCAGAGATGCGTCCTTGGTTGCCTGCGAAAGAACAGAGTTCACTGCTGAGCGCACGCGTTAACTTTGATCATCCTGATTATGCGCTTACTCAAGTGATGTTGAGTCAGCATGACTTTTTATGGGTGAATAGGCTAGAAAAAACACGGGGTGAGTGGATACGCGTGCGTATTTTTTCAAACGATGTTTCACTCACTCGTGAGCAGCCGAAACAAACCAGTATCCGTAATATTTTACGGGCACGTATAGATAAAATTCAACGCGATGTGGTCAACGAGCGTGTCGAAGTCCGTCTGCGTATTGGCGAAACACAGCTTTGGGCCAATATTACCTTATGGGCGGCTGACGAGCTGAACTTAAAGGTAGGGGATTCTATCTACGCGCAGGTTAAAGGTGTCAGTGTGACACGTGATGATCTGGCTGCTTAGCAAGAGAAAATGTTAATACCTTGAAGAACCGCACTAATAATAGAGAGGGAGACTTTCCCTCTTATCTATATTTCAATATCGGATATTGATACTGTTTTATACTGTGTACAACATGATTAATATCTTGTTGGATCAGTGTATGTAGAAATGTATTTCTGTCTTCCAAATTAATCCCCCAGCTTCCTTCATGTTTATATTTATTTAGTAGCGATAATGCGATTTTTCGGATGCTTCTATCTTGATGATGGCTTGCATACTCTAGTGCCATCCAAGGGCCCGTCTTTAGTGCGAAAGCATACAAGATGTCGCTATTTTCATAAATAATCCAATTAATATTGGTGGTGTTAGCAAGGTTAGGTGACGCGATTTTTTGAATTGGATGAACATGATGATTAAAAAAACGTTTAGCAGCTTGAATACCTAGCAGCTCAGGTGTTGCTTGGCCGCAAAGCCACTGAGTTAATGTTGCGATGCCTTCGTAATAGCAATTCGTCAGCACAGTATCGAGCGTCCATTGTTGGGTATATTCATCGTTGGGATCAAATTGCCCCCAATCAGCAGGGATTTTTTCTGTCGTGCTAGTGGCAGATTTTACTCTATGAGGGGAATAGCTGACTTGTTGGCGAGTAATGACAAAATGAACTAATTGATTAAGCCAAATGGAATAAAGGCTTTGCTGAATCGGGTTTAATCGTTGCACTTGATAGCGCTGGCAAACTGCATTCAATAGTAAGTGTGATGAAAGGGCTAGGTTAACTTCATTGCTATGATCGGAATTACCTGTCAAGAAAGCCAAGCGTTGTGGAATGTCCTCGCTGAGGTCGTTATTTATAGCAATCTTAAAAATAGTTTTTTTATCAATGAGATCAGGAGCAATGTTTTGGGTGGTATTAAGTGCCGCACGAAAATCGAGTTCGACAATATTGGTTAGACAATAATCACCATCAGAGAAGCAATGTTGAGGTAATTGATGACGTAATGCTTTCAGCTCGTTCAGTAAGTTTTTTCGTGTCATCGGAGAATGGCATCGAATATCAATGGACGGTGATGCCGTAGAAGGCTGATGAAGCACCTTAGAGGATTGACGATTATTTTGAATTGAAGATGTGTCGTACATGATCACTCTCCTGCATATTATTGTCGCATAGTTGAAGCGTAGCTGACTTTTTGGATGTTTGTGTCTGGAAATATAGATTTCTGATTTGCAACAATGTATTAGCGGTTTTTGTTATTCGTATAATTGCGCATTTGTAATTAAATCTAGCCATTAATGTCTGAAAAATCACTGTTTCGTATTTATCTTGCTGATTTTAAAGCTATATCTGTGATTTTCTATGTATTTTGTTTGTCAGTGTTTTGTCAAGAAATGGCAGAATTGGTGGCATGATATTGCATCGTGATTTTGAACATTTATAGTGATTCGCACAAAAGATAGACAGCTTTTCATCATCAATTCATCAATATTTCATGTGATTATTAGATTAATTTACTAGCAAATGATTGATTGGTGGTCAAATTCATTATTATATTGGATGTACCCATGCGAATATTTTCATTGTTATTACTTACAGCGTTATTGGTTTCAGGTTGTGGCGGCTCATCTAGCGATGATGGTAGCGCTAACAATGGCAATAGCGGGTCTGGCCAAATTGGCGGAGGTGATAATGGTGGGAGTGGTTCCGATGGGAGTGGTGGCTCTGGTGGCGGCGGTTCAGAAACACCAGATCCAACACCAGAACCAATGCCAGATCCTGACGGCACCTTTGCCGATCAAATGCTAACGGCGGTAAACGCAGCGCGTGCTGTTGGGCGCAATTGTGGTTCAACATTTTACCCTGCGGTAGCGCCACTAACTTGGGATGCGAAGCTACAATCAGCAGCACAAGTGCATTCGACAAATATGGCGAACTATAATTTCTTCAACCATACAGGGTTAGACGGTAAAAGTGCGAGTGATCGTGTAACAGATCAAGGTTATGCATGGCGAAGTGTTGCTGAAAATATTGCTGCTGGCCAAAAAGACATTGATACCGTAATGACGACTTGGCTAAACAGCCCTGGCCACTGCAAAAACATCATGGGCAGCAACTACACGCAAATGGGATCAGCATACGACATGAACTCAGGTTCACAATATAATATTTACTGGACACAGGTGTTTGCTACACCACAGTAATTTTGGATGATTGCTACTTTTCCATCACTAAAATAATGCTGATTCTTAGAGAAAGCCTGTGGTATTAGCAGGCTTTCTTTTGTTGCATGCCAACCTGCCTTCAGACTGTATTTTACTAAACGATCGCGTTCTTCATCAACGTCAGGGTCGATTGCATGAAGAATCGTAATGATCCCTTTATAATGGGCAATCTTCAGGCTGTTATCGTAGCTGACCGCGCCCACCCAGAGTGGCTGCTGACTTCGTTTATCAACTCCCCCATACCACCAACGTACATGGCTGCGCTTCAGTAAATCGCCAGATAACTGGTATGCTGACCATTGTGGCTGTTGATTCCAATATAAGTCTGAAATAGGCGGTTGTTTCATTTGGATCAAATCAAAGTAACGGCCTAATGAAATATTGTCGCTGGAAAAGGTTTTATTCTTTTTCCAGCCAAGTTGCTGCATCAAACTGTCTGGGTTATTGCCGACGTAAATCAAATTAATGGGCTGAGCTTGGTAAACGGGAGCTAATCCTGGATAGACTTCAAAGTTAAGTTGCGCGTAGTGATCAATTTCAGTTACTTGAAGATCTGCATCAACGCTGGCGGTTGTTTGTGCATAACTGGCATTGATCAAAGCAAAGCCAATGCTATTGGCATTAATAAAAAAATGGACGTAATTCATTAGCAGTAAACTTATGATCCAAGTGCTGACTATATTGCGCCATTTACCTTGTTGGCGACGATAAAAGATCACGGTTGCGATTAAGCCCAAAACACAAGTGAGGATTAACAACCAATGCTCTTGTAAGAACAGCAATAGGTTGGTAACGCTGGGTAACATGCTAAGCCCATGCCCCATGAGTGCGCCCGCAAGTAGAAACTGACCAACGCCAAGTGCGATTCCTATCAGTGAGCAAAGGCTGAACTTCCACCATGGCATACGATAGCTGCCCGCCATAAATGGCATTACCCATGCGATAGGTCCAAGTAATCGTGCTGCGATAACAATAATGAAGCCGTAGCGTGTTAATGCTACTTTTGCTTTGGCAATGGCGCGACGCGTTTTAGGGAACCGACGACGCAGTTTTCGTTGGCCTTTCGCGCCCATTTTATGGCCGATAAGGAAGCTCAACTGATCGCCTAAAACAGCCCCAATTAATACTGCAATAGTACCTGCGATAAAACCTTGATTGAGTTGGTACCCAGCAGCCAGAAAAAAGGGTTCGCCGGGCACCACTAAGTTAGGGCCTATCAAGGCATCAAAAAAGCTGCCCCCAAATAACCACCACCAAGAAAAGTCCATATTTCACCTACTTTAATCTGCATTAAGATTGACGGTAATGATCAAATTGATAGCTCATTTCGTTATTACGCATTTCACCAAGAAAGAATCGACGCACATTGGCTTTTAGGTAGGTTAATCCCATGGTAAAAAAACCGTCTTGTTCTAAGCGACGAGGGTCGAACCAAAAACTCATGGGTAACATGCGGTAGCGCCATGTTTGGGCTGCTCGGCGAACGTAGTCACAGTCTTCGCATAAGGTGATACTTTCATCAAACCCCGCAATCTCTTGATGTGCTCGCTTGGTTGAAAAAATACATGCGCCAACTGCTGTGGGGAAAAAGAACGAAGTTGCCCAAAGCCCAGCATTAAACGCGCCATAGCCTAAGCGATAAGTTAACGAGAGTTCGTCTGCCCCCATATATACACCAGCCACTTCGAGTTTATTCTTTTCTAACTTATGCAGCGCATTAGTTAAAAAAGTTGGTGCTAAGCGAACATCGGCATCTAAAAACAATAAGCGTTCATGCTGTGCCAGTTTGGCGCCTGTATTTCGGCCTAAGCTAGTGCCACGGTTTTCCATTTTATGAACGGTTAACTGAGGGAGGGCTTTTTCATAACCGCGTGAAATGGTGCGTGTGTTGTCATCGCTGTTTGAATCGACCACGATAACTTCGAAACCTTGGTGGGTTTGTTTGCTTAGATCATCGAGTAGACGACCAATGCGTTTTTCTTCATTAAGTGTAATAACAACAATACTGATCGGGTTCATAACATACTCCTGACTTGACCGTGTTAGGAAGGACGGTATCGGACAAGTTAGGAGTAGTGTGAACCCTGTGGATTGAATATAGCGTGAGTGCTTAATTCATTTAGCGTTCATTTTTGATTTTATAAAAAATAGCAAGCCTAGTGATGATGTAAGTGCTTTACTCTTGAATACTATTAAGTAAAAAAAATGCCCTGTAGCAGCAGGGCAAATAAGGATTTCAAGAATGATATTTTAGCTTTTCAAACGCATTTATTTTACCACTCGTTACTTATATTTCAATGTGTCATATTTTGAT
>NZ_NOIF01000162.1:11716-11881 GCF_002265265.1 Photobacterium sanguinicancri | reverse complement strand
ATGGCGCGTTGGCAGAGTGGCTATGCAGCGGATTGCAAATCCGTGTACCTCGGTTCGACTCCGGGACGCGCCTCCATTCGATTTGATCTGCGACACTAGCTCAGCTGGTAGAGCGCAACCTTGCCAAGGTTGAGGTCACGAGTTCGAGCCTCGTGTGTCGCTCCA
>NZ_NOIF01000162.1:0-11617 GCF_002265265.1 Photobacterium sanguinicancri | reverse complement strand
CTGCGACACTAGCTCAGCTGGTAGAGCGCAACCTTGCCAAGGTTGAGGTCACGAGTTCGAGCCTCGTGTGTCGCTCCAAATTTTGTAAAAGTAGTCACGTTACATTGGCAGACTACTTGTAAGATGGTGTCTAACCGCTCTTATTAAGAGCACATTGGTTAGGAGCATCGCAATAAAGAATTGCGTGCCCTGGTGGTGGAATTGGTAGACACAAGGGATTTAAAATCCCTCGGCGTTCGCGCTGTGCCGGTTCAAGTCCGGCCCGGGGCACCATCTATTAAAGTCTGCATTTATGCAGCAATGCGACACTAGCTCAGCTGGTAGAGCGCAACCTTGCCAAGGTTGAGGTCACGAGTTCGAGCCTCGTGTGTCGCTCCAAATAAGAAGCCTCGTCAGAAATGACGAGGCTTTTTACTGTCTGCGATTTATGATGATATATCTGTTGTTATACGGCACTAGCTTAGTTGGTCGAGTGCGACCTTGCTAAGGTTGAGGTCACGCCTGTTCCTTGAAAATCGGGAGCCTCGTGTGTTGCTCCAAGCTTTCCCCCCAAATACATAGCCCCGTCAGAAATGACGGGGCTTTTTACTGCCTGCGATTTATGACGATACCTGTTGTTATACGGCACTTGCTTAGTAGGTTGAGCGCAACCTTGCCAAGGTTGAGGTCACGCCTGTTCCTTGAAAATCGGGAGCCTCGTGTGTCGCTCCAAGCTTTTCCCCCAAATACATAGCCTCGTCAGAAATGACGGGGCTTTTTACTGCCTGCGATTTATGATGGTATCTCTATTTTCATGCGGAACTGAACTTATTCACCTCCACTCCATCCTTGTCATAAACCACCGAACCGTTTTACAACTTCCCTATGACTGTAAGTGCGACTTACAGAACCTAATTGGTTGTAATGCATTAAATTATTTACCTTAAGTGCTATCTAAACAAAGGTAAGGTTTACGTAATATGAAAACAAAAATCGCAGCACTTTTACTCACCGTATTATTCAGTTCTTCGTCTTGGGCAGTGTGCAGTGGTGGGAATGTCATTACTGATGCTGTCGAAGGCGCTGTTGTCGGTGGTGTTGTAGGCGCAATCGCAGGAGATACAGCAACTGGTGCAGCAGCGGGTAGTGCACTTGGTGTAGTGGGTGGTGCTTATGCTGATGTGGAGTGTGATGATGCAATAACAGATGCCGTTATTGATGAAGTTGAGTACCAAGATGACTTGGATTACATCGAAGCGGATATTCTTCTTAGCGAATAACTCAGTTGAAACGCATAAACGAATGATTACAAACTGTCACTTAAGTTATTGTGATGTAAGTGCCTTTGCCAAGGAGTGGTAAAGGTCGTATCGACATGACAGTCCAGCACCAGCTTTAAAATTGCTAATGGTAAATATCTCATCTTCAGGTTGTTATTCTTGTAACTCTTTTCCGCTTATCATTTAATGTAAACAATCAGTTAACATTTGGTGAGGCGTGTCATGAAGCTTAATTGCGATATGGGAGAAAGTTTTGGCCCTTGGCTTATGGGGCGTGATGATGCTGTTATGCCATGGATCAATATGGCAAATATCGCCTGCGGCTTTCATGCTTCCGATCCTGATGTAATGGCTAAAACGGTTGCTTGTGCTTGTCAGTATGGCGTCGAAATTGGTGCGCATCCTGGTTATAACGACAAGGAAGGGTTTGGCAGGCGAAGTATTCCCCACAGTGCAGAATCTATCACACAGCTGGTGGCGTATCAGGCGGGTGCGTTAAACGCTATTTGCCAATTGCACGGTCAACAAATTAGCTATGTGAAGCCGCATGGTGCTTTATATAACGATATGATGGCGGATGAATCTATTTTTATTGCGATATTAAAAGCGATAGCAGGGATGAATTCAGGATTTATCCCTCCGATAAAGCTCATGGTTTTATCGCGACCTGATAACCAGAACTATCTGCGTATTGCCGAGCAATATAAGGTGGCGTTGTTATTTGAAGCCTTTTCGGATCGTGCTTACACGCCAGAAGGTTTTCTTGTTCCACGTTCTCAGCCTGAAGCGGTTTACCACAATCGCGATCGTATCGTGCAGCAAGCGAAAGAATTTACTCAAGGTTATGTCACAACCTCTGACGGTTCGAAGCTTCAACTCAGAGCGGATTCGCTTTGCGTCCATGGCGATAACGATGCCTCAATCGCCTTAATTCAGACGCTGCATGAGGTGATCAAACCATGATGCGTATTGAGCGAATATCAGAAACAACCTTGATGGTTTATTTTGCTGACAAGATAGATGTTGAGCTAGCGGCTAAAATCGCGCATTACGTTCAACGGATCAAGGAGGTGCTATCACCTGCTGTGGTTGAGATAACCCCATCGTATTGTTCGTTGTTATTACAACTATCCCCTGAACACTGTGCCGAGCCTGAGATAGGGCGATTTATTGCCCAGTTAGAGAAAATCTATCAAGATTGTGATTTTATGGGAAATAGTAAAAAGCTCAGCAAAACAGCTGTATTGCAGGGGAAGCAAATTGTTTTGCCTGTGTATTACGATGTGAGTGTAGGGCCTGATTTAGTGACGGTAGCTGAGCATGCGCAAGTAACGATTGATGAAGTAATCCGTTCTCACAGTCAGCAACGTTATACTGTTTGTGCTATTGGTTTTGCTCCGGGGTTTGCTTTTTTAGCGTCCGTTGATGCGCGTATAGCGACACCTCGTTTAGTAACTCCTCGCCATTTTGTTCCTGCCGGAAGTGTAGGAATAGCGAACGAACAAACGGCCATTTACCCTGCAAATTCTCCTGGGGGATGGCAGATTATTGGTAATTGCCCGCAGTCTCTCTTTGATCCAAATACTGATCCTATGTCACCTTTTGATATTGGTGATCAGGTGCAGTTCGAACCGATCGATCGTCAAACGTATATCGCGCTAGGTGGGCAGTTATGGCAACAATAAATGTACTCAAAGCTGGCATGCATACCTTAATTCAAGATGCAGGGCGATTGGGTGTTGCTGCTGTTGGTTTAAGCCAAGGTGGCGCTGCCGACATGCATGGTTATTGCTGGGCGAATTACTTATTAGCGAATGATGCGAATGCCCCGCAACTCGAAATTACATTTGGTCAGTTAAGTATTACAACAGATGCGAATATTTGTTGTGTATTAACGGGGGCGGATTGCAGTGCGACAATTAGCAGCGAGTCAGTAAATGGCGCTGCAGTTATACCGTGGCAGACATTTGTATTACGCCAGGGTGAAACTCTGTCTTTAGGATATCCTCGAGCTGGATTACGAACATATTTAGCGGTCAAAGGTGGATTCAATGTAGTGCCTGTACGAGGTAGTGTGTCGACAGTAGTACGTAACCAGTTAGGCGGTTTACTGCATGAAAAGCAGCACGGGCAGCAGCAAGGGTTACCTTTAGCCATTGGTGAACAGCTATCTGTTAGCGAGGCGCATCATGTTCCGAAGGGTGACTTTTTGCCACTTTCAGCACCAAGTCGATGTATTCCCGATTACAGCCAACCGTTAGTTTTACGGGTGATTGAATCGTATCAAGCTGAAAAGTTTTCTTCGACGTTTAAAACGCACTTTTATACTAACAGCTATACATTGAGCCCCCACAGTGATCGAATGGGATGCCGTTTTGAAGGTGAGTCGCTAGGGGAAGAAAGCCAAGGGATTATATCAGAAGGGATTGCATATGGTGCTGTGCAGCTACCACCTGATGGGTTACCCATTGTGATGATGAATGACAGGCAAACATTAGGGGGATACCCGAAAATAGGTTGTGTAGCACGTGTAGATATGGCTAAACTGGCTCAATCGCCACCGGGTAAAGTGGTGAGGTTTCAGCGTGGTGATGTCAGTTTGTTAACGCAAGAATGGCAACAGTTTTCGCGCTTCTTTGGTCTGTCTTTTTAGGAGTAGCAATGTATATCTTTGGCTATGGTAGCTTGATCAATGATCATTCCCGTTCACGAACAGGACAAACAGGCCGTGCAACACCAGCAATGGTGAATGGCTTACAGCGTCACTGGAGCAAAGTGGATGGTAGCTACAAAATTTCGCCATTGATTGTCGTTCCTGAAGCAGGGCAATGCAATGGGGTTATTGTCGAGGTAGACAGATCTGCGCTGGCTGAATTTGATAAGCGAGAGCATGGTTATCACCGAATTAAGATTGATAGCCAAGATGTCGCGCTACAAAACTGTGAACAATCACTTGCTGGTGATGTGTGGGTTTACGTGAAAGATGAACCACTCGCACCTTGTGCCGTCCAGCCTATCATGCAGACCTATGTAGATACTGTTTTAGCTGGCTGTTTATCTATCTCTGATTCTTTTGCCGAGTATTTTGTCTCTTCAACCCAAGGTTGGCATCACGCTTTCGAAAATGATCGTCATCAGCCTAAATATGGCAACATGGCAGGGGTTGTTGATGCTCACCTGCCGATTATTGATCAGCTTCTTCGTTCTGTTCGCGTGTAATCCCGATGGCAAAACCAAATAAGAAAGGCCCAACCAAAACCGTAGACGTGTATTGTGCTAATTGTAAAACACAGTTATTTAAATATCGTAAAGGCGGCAAAGGTGCGTTAGTTAAATGTTTTAAAGAACGTATAACAACAGATTTTACGGCTAAAGCCTGTCATTGCCCTCAGTGCGAGACTGAATTTGCGCGAGATACTTTGGTAAGAGGTACGCCAGCCTTTAAAATGATTGGTGGCAAAGTGTTTGCTAAATAATTGAAAAAGCCAGTACTGATTGCTACTGGCTTTTGTTATTCGGGGTATGCTCATTACTTGGTTGGCGTAGCTTTTGCTGAAAGGGTTGGTGGACATTCTTTTTTCATGCTAACCAATTCGGCTTCTAATTTAAGGATATTGCGCTTATATTTTGCTTTGACCAATTGGTAATCAAGGCTCGGTGCAAACCACATATCTATTTGCCTATCGTCTACTTCTGTTTGTCTTACTTTTAAGGTCTCTACCTCACCATAGCGCGTGGTGATTTTTTCTGATCCTAATACTTCAAAGAAATAGTGACTAACCTTGCTTGTACTTTGCATCTTGAAATCAAATTTCGTTTTGCCTTGGATCAGTAATAAGCGAAGTTGTGCACCAAGAGTATCCCCATCAAGCAGAGGGAAATCAGGGTCATTATACTGGGTGGTTTCACCGTCTTTTATAATGGTTGCTTGCTGGCCGTTGGCGCTAAATGTCCCTGTGGCTTTACGTGAAAGTAAGCCCGTTACGCTCTGATTAAAAGAGTGGGTAATAAATGATTGTTGTGCATCAGACCATTCCATTTCGGTTTGGTTTTTGTATTTACTCGAGGTGACTAAAACATCGGCATTCCCGTAGGCATACACTTTTGCTTTATTACCACGCCAATGTACATGTCGAGACAGCGTTCCTACTTTTAGGCCACTGAAGTACAGCTGATAAGTCAGCGTTTTATTGCACTGATGAAGCTCGGGCAAAGGGATGGCTTGCACAGAGAAGTTAGGCGAAAAAAGAAAGATAAGTATGATAAAAAAACGCAAAAAAACCGTCCTAAAAATGAAATTCTAATAATAACGTTAGCAATCTGTGATGTAGCTTGCCACTCAAAATCATAGATTACGATTGGCTATAGTATTACGTGACAGTCAGGTGACGCGAGACATAAAAAAATAACAAAAAAAAGAAGCTAAATCTAACCCTGTTTTTTTCTTATTTTTCAATTGATTAAAATCAACCATACGAATGCTTTGGGATGTGCATTTCAACATACTTTCTAAGGTGTTGTTTTTGTAGCTCTTATCGTTAGTCAGTTGAAATGACGTTTTCATGATGCTTATTTGACGATTTAAAGTCGAGCTTCTATTTTTATTTGGGTTTCTCAAAAGAGGTGAGAGTAATGAAGAGAATGAATTCCGCTTATCGACTTCAAGTGATAAAGGAAGTGGCGATTAGAAAGCAGTTAACGTCGAATAATGATCCGATGGCAAATCATATTTCTCATTTACTCGAAACTCGGGCACATCGTGAAGGAATTGTTGAACAGCATCAGACCTATTCAGATAATCATTTCGATGAGCAGGTCGGCGGTTGGGTCAGTAATCAGTGGGATGCCAAATAGCCCTGTAGAATAACCAAAGGTACGGAAATATGCATGCTCAAGGTTGGTTAGATACTGACTTTGGGCTGTGATCAATTGAATATAATAAGGGAGTGCTGGAACATCTCGTTTGACTAAGGTACATTGCTGCGTCAATAGAATTCAGGTCGACGAATGAACTACGTAGAATTAGATAGTTACACCCGTAAGTGGATCTTCACACACGCTTCTATGCCGGTAGCGGAAGATGATCTCACGCTTATCCGTCCTTTTACCCAAGCACGATCTTCTGATATTTGGCGCGATCATATTAGTCGCCAAAGTCCCGACGCGGATCATTTTGAGAAAGGTGATTGGGCTGCCAATGATGCAATGTGGTCAGCTGCGATTGATTGGCAGAATGCATGGGATAATGACGAGCCTGAATTGCCGCAAGAGGTTCTTGATTTCATTGATTGGGAAGACAATACCACCGTCTTTTTCTGTTACGAGAAATACAACCTTATTGAAACTAAATGGGGCGTGTTTAAACGTAACTGGAAGAATTTCTTATTCTTTGATGATGGTCCAATGCTTATTGGCCGTAAGAAAACACAAGTAATTTGGTTCCAATCAAATGGTACTTGTACGTTAGGCCATCGTGAGAAATAAGCGTTAATATTATTTCCGTGTAGCACTAATTTGTACAGCCTCGCTTTAGCGGGGCTGTTTTGTTTTTATGGGACACACAGTGGTCAGTGGGTTGAAAATAACGACCTTCCCTTTGCCAGTTCTTTTGGCTTCATACATAGCTTTATCGGCTCGTCTTAAAATATCATCCACGTTTTGATACTCACCTGGGTGTACATAGTAACAACCGATACTGGCCCCGAGATTAATGATTTTTTCATCTAGACTCATAGGTTGTTGAAGTTTTAGCAAGATACGCTCGCTTGTCTGTTCCACTTTACTTGAGTCTGCCACATGGTTGAGCACGGTAATAAATTCATCCCCAGACAGCCGCCCTACAATATCTGCCTGCCTAATCGTGCGAGACATACGGGCTGCCACAATCTTTAACACACTATCACCCACATCGTGTCCATAGGTATCATTGATATCTTTAAAGCCATCAAGATCGATAAAGAGCACAGCAAAGATCGTTTGTGTCGTTTGTTGCTGCCCAAGTAAGTTTTGAATATGGGAGTGCAATTTACTTCGATTAGGGAGATTGGTTAATGAGTCATGCGATGCTAAGCGTTCTAGGCGTTCATTCTCTTTAATGAAGCGTAAATCAGACGCCACAATAGCAACCTGACTCTCGCGACTTTGAGGGTCGGTTAGTCGATGCACTCGTAATAATAACGGAATGGTGGAACCGTCTCGGCGTAATTGATGGTATTCACCTTGCCACAAATTACGAGTGTTTAAGTGTTGGCGTACGTGATTTTCGATTAAGCGATAAGACGCCATATCAACTAAACTATGAAAATGTTTGCCAATCACTTCATTATGTTCAAACCCAATTAAGTTTTCAAAAGCAGGGTTTACCATTTCAATAATACCACTTTGGGTCATAACGATAATGGCATCTTGGCTGCTATCAAAAACATTTGCCGCGAGGCGTTGTTGCTTTTGGGCGAGGTGCTGTTTGGTTATATCTTCAATGGCAAATAAGAACTTTTTTTGATGGTAAAGAGGGCGACTCACGATATTAAGTGTGCGTTCGGTGTTTGTATTGGAGCAGTGGCATTTAATCACATAATGGTTGAAATGCTGTTTATTCGATAGCACTAACTGTAGCTGCTGCTTAAAACGTTCAGGTTGTTGTGGATGCAGTAAGGTAACAAAGTTTTGTTTAATAGCACTTCGTTGCGGTACACCAAGAACATCGAAACAAGCATCGTTTGCGAGAGTGATGGTTGCACTTTTATCTATGACTAACAGAGCATGTTGGACAGTTGCAACCACTTCATCTGCAAATACTTTTTCTTGGCTAAATTGATGTAATGTTAGACGTATCTTTTTATCGCGCTCTTGTAATTTTAGCTGCATCTCGTTAAAGCAGCTTGCGAGCTCTCCTAGTTCATCGTTTGTTGTGACTGTTGGGGTGAAGTACTGCTTCGTATCATCGTGAACAATTGATCTCATTGCTTTATTCAGTTCAGCTATTGGCTTTGTTACCCAAGCTTGAAGACGATTGACGATATAGCCACATACGATGAGATAAAGGAGAAAAAGAAATAAGCTGTATTGCAGTTGAGTTATTTGCAGCTGGTGAAGATGTTCGAGTGATACCGCGATAAAAAGGCTTGCTTCACTGTTTGTCGCATAAGCTATAGGGACTTCAAGATACAGCATATAATTCCCAAAATAGGCACCTTGCTGCTTGGCGATAATACGCTGTTGTTCGGTGGGCCTAATGTAATCGATATCATCATTTATATATTTTGCTAGCAGGGAACCATCATTAAGTTCTACTAAGGAAATAGACGCCTCTGCCTTAAATGAAGACAGTATTTCTTGGGCTGCAATTCTGTCATCAAACAGTATGGCAGCGGTGAGATTCATCCCCACACCTTGAGCGAGAATTTCTATTCGGCTGACTAGATTTGCTCGTTCTTTTTTGATAAAAGTTTGGTAGGTTACTACCTGAAAACTTAAAAAAACCAATAAGATGAAGCCCATAATAGGGAGTGACATCCTTTGCCCAAGTGAGAGGCTATTGATCCAGTGGCGCATAGCGACCTCTCGGTATCAATGGTTGCTCTTTTGTGGGGAGATCGAGATCCCTTTGCTGGCTGATGGTAAGGCTGTTCTTGATGATCGAAATACGCAGTAGTTGTGAACTAATGGCCATATTTGCTTGTTTGATGATATCGAGTGCAATGATCGGCCGAATACGTCTTTTGTCGGTGCGTAGTTCGATCATGCCACCATAATCAATAAAATCAGGATAACTACTGATCGTGAGTACGCCAGATAATTTCGGGATGTCGTGGCGGATAGGAAACTGAGATGGACTGATGTATACCAGTTCACATTGCGCTGCTTGGGATAGGTTATCTATATAGTGGAACACGAGTCGTTTATTGGCGGTAAGATCGTTTAATATTAACTGATGCAATGTCTGGCTGATGTTATCAGCACCATAGGCACAGTATTGAATTTGGTGATCCGGTGCTTGAGGCCAACGCACAAAGCTAGCAAAGCGATAGATATAGACCGCCTTGATTTGGTAATCATCATAAGCACTATCTTGCTCGGCTTTAACCCCGCCACTCAATAATAAGCTGGACACAAAAAGTAGCAGCGTTTGCACTGGGTGCTTAAGTGCGTGAGAGTAAACATGATACAGTGCGTGAAAAGAATGCCACATAATCAATCAAAAATCCCATGAACTGCGTAAGTAAGCGGTTTCACCAATTCGAGCTTTGTTGGGCATATCAGAATAAGGCGCCTTATTTAAAGCATCTATAACCAGTTCAACCTTCGGCCATGATGGTTTTTTTTGCCAGGCCAGTCTGACATCGACTGTTGTGACTTCTGGCGCAGAATATGGTTTTGAACCATCGCCGTAAGTGATATCAGAGTCGACACTCGACTTATGCTTAAACCATACATCAAACTGCCAACTTGCATTTATACTCCACAATGACTGAACGGAAAGGTAATGTGCGGGTTGGTGGTTATAGGTCGCTTTCGCCCCGCTCATTGCATCATCAGCACAGCTCATATAATCACTGCAATAAGCCTCGGTATTAATAAAACTATAGCTGGTATTCAATATGTAATCTTGGTGAGGGTGCCAGCGAATAGCTGTTTCAAAACCATAACTGTTTGCATTCAATCTATCACCGAACTCTGTTTGGTGGATGAACAAGTTATTCGGTAAATTTGTACCATCATCACACTGGCCATAGGCACAAACCCAAGGATCACTGCCTGTTTCTAGCATTCTCAGGTTTTGATAATTACTGAAGAAGACAGTGCTATCGATGTTTAGTTCAGGCGTTAGTGATATGCGATGGCCTGCATCTAGAGTGATGACAGATTCATTCTCCATCTCAGGGTTACCCATGGTGAAGAAAAGACCGTCGTAATAGCGATAATTCCCTGAACCTTCATGATCGGCTGCTATTACTTCCCCTAGATGATAACCATCAGTCAGTGACTCAACACTTGCGGGTGTTACTACTGCACGACCAATACCCGCCCAAAACTGCTGTAAAGGCGAGTACTGATAGGTGATGCGGGCTTGAGGCTGAATTTCCGTCGTATTGTTTAAACTGAAATGTTCGACTTTCACGCCTAGGGTTGTCGTAATGTTATCGCTTAGCTGGCTTTCAAGTTGAGTAAACAGGTTATAAATAGCGTCAGTATTGATAGGGTCATTACTGTAGCGTCCGATTGGTTCAAGTTTCGCATAATAATCATCTGTATATGGTGCGACATTGCGATGTATTAAGCGGACACCACCGCCAGTTGTCAATTCATGGCTATCAGTTAGGCGAGTACGTGTTAGCCCATCGAAATTAAGTGTCGAGAACTGTCCTTTAGAAGAGGGCTCAACTTTAGAATTACTATCAGCCCAAATATGCATTTCATAATCGGTTTTATCGTTATTCTGAAACCAATCTACGCTGATGTACCCGCCGCGTGAGTAATCAACCAGCTGGGTGGGGATGAGTTGAGGTGGCGTAACCGCTAGATTATAATTCTCCCAGTAGTGCTCAGAGACATTATGGTACCCACCAAACTGAAGAGTGACTGCATTGCTACCTTGTTGATAGTCAGAGCGAAAACCACCTCGATAGCTACGCCATGGCTCGTCGTTATCATAGTAATAGTCCGACTTTACCCCCTTAACAAAAATGCGCGCAGTGGTGTTTTCATTAAGGGTAAAGCCATGACGGTAGCTGACTTCTTGATAGCTATGTTCACCAGCGGCTATTTCAAGGTGCTGACCTAGGGTTTCTTTACTGCTTTTAGTGATGATGTTAATTACGCCATTTGTCGCATTGCCGCCCCACATAGTTCCAGCAGTACCACGTAGGATCTCGATTCGATCAATGTCTGACATCACCATATCGACAGTGTGCCAAAAAGTCCCTGACATTAACGGACTAAAAACACTTCGACCATCGACCATGACTAATGCTTTATTAAACAGCACCTCGTTAAGGCCACGAATAGACACTTGCCAGTTATATTCACTTATTTTGTTCACTGTCACGCCAGGTGCGAGCGCTAGCGCATCGGCAACAGAGCGAGCACCGCTGCGTATAATTTGTTCACTCGAAATAACATAGATAGCGGCAGGTACCTCTGAGATGTTTTGGCTCTTTTTTGCCGCAGAGGTGACGGTTGTCTCAATGTTAGATAGTTCATCAAGGCTTAGTGAGATAAGTGCATTAAGTTCTAATGGTTGTTTATCTGCATGTGCGAAAGCGATGCTTGAAAATAAAGCAAGAAAGTAAAAGGGGAAAGATAAACGCGCCGTAATAACCACAGGAGAAACATTGCCTAAATAAGTTATTGAGTGA
>NZ_NOIF01000161.1:6181-11909 GCF_002265265.1 Photobacterium sanguinicancri | reverse complement strand
CTGTTGACTCAAACGCAACAATCCGTAGAATGCATCCCATACCGCAACGGAGAGTTACTTTCTTAAGCGGTAAATCGAAAGAAGGCATGGCGCGTTGGCAGAGTGGCTATGCAGCGGATTGCAAATCCGTGTACCTCGGTTCGACTCCGGGACGCGCCTCCATTCGATTTGATCTGCGACACTAGCTCAGCTGGTAGAGCGCAACCTTGCCAAGGTTGAGGTCACGAGTTCGAGCCTCGTGTGTCGCTCCAAATTTTGTAAAAGTAGTCACGTTACATTGGCAGACTACTTGTAAGATGGTGTCTAACCGCTCTTATTAAGAGCACATTGGTTAGGAGCATCGCAATAAAGAATTGCGTGCCCTGGTGGTGGAATTGGTAGACACAAGGGATTTAAAATCCCTCGGCGTTCGCGCTGTGCCGGTTCAAGTCCGGCCCGGGGCACCATCTATTAAAGTCTGCATTTATGCAGCAATGCGACACTAGCTCAGCTGGTAGAGCGCAACCTTGCCAAGGTTGAGGTCACGAGTTCGAGCCTCGTGTGTCGCTCCAAATAAGAAGCCTCGTCAGAAATGACGAGGCTTTTTACTGTCTGCGATTTATGATGATATATCTGTTGTTATACGGCACTAGCTTAGTTGGTCGAGTGCGACCTTGCTAAGGTTGAGGTCACGCCTGTTCCTTGAAAATCGGGAGCCTCGTGTGTTGCTCCAAGCTTTCCCCCCAAATACATAGCCCCGTCAGAAATGACGGGGCTTTTTACTGCCTGCGATTTATGACGATACCTGTTGTTATACGGCACTTGCTTAGTAGGTTGAGCGCAACCTTGCCAAGGTTGAGGTCACGCCTGTTCCTTGAAAATCGGGAGCCTCGTGTGTCGCTCCAAGCTTTTCCCCCAAATACATAGCCTCGTCAGAAATGACGGGGCTTTTTACTGCCTGCGATTTATGATGGTATCTCTATTTTCATGCGGAACTGAACTTATTCACCTCCACTCCATCCTTGTCATAAACCACCGAACCGTTTTACAACTTCCCTATGACTGTAAGTGCGACTTACAGAACCTAATTGGTTGTAATGCATTAAATTATTTACCTTAAGTGCTATCTAAACAAAGGTAAGGTTTACGTAATATGAAAACAAAAATCGCAGCACTTTTACTCACCGTATTATTCAGTTCTTCGTCTTGGGCAGTGTGCAGTGGTGGGAATGTCATTACTGATGCTGTCGAAGGCGCTGTTGTCGGTGGTGTTGTAGGCGCAATCGCAGGAGATACAGCAACTGGTGCAGCAGCGGGTAGTGCACTTGGTGTAGTGGGTGGTGCTTATGCTGATGTGGAGTGTGATGATGCAATAACAGATGCCGTTATTGATGAAGTTGAGTACCAAGATGACTTGGATTACATCGAAGCGGATATTCTTCTTAGCGAATAACTCAGTTGAAACGCATAAACGAATGATTACAAACTGTCACTTAAGTTATTGTGATGTAAGTGCCTTTGCCAAGGAGTGGTAAAGGTCGTATCGACATGACAGTCCAGCACCAGCTTTAAAATTGCTAATGGTAAATATCTCATCTTCAGGTTGTTATTCTTGTAACTCTTTTCCGCTTATCATTTAATGTAAACAATCAGTTAACATTTGGTGAGGCGTGTCATGAAGCTTAATTGCGATATGGGAGAAAGTTTTGGCCCTTGGCTTATGGGGCGTGATGATGCTGTTATGCCATGGATCAATATGGCAAATATCGCCTGCGGCTTTCATGCTTCCGATCCTGATGTAATGGCTAAAACGGTTGCTTGTGCTTGTCAGTATGGCGTCGAAATTGGTGCGCATCCTGGTTATAACGACAAGGAAGGGTTTGGCAGGCGAAGTATTCCCCACAGTGCAGAATCTATCACACAGCTGGTGGCGTATCAGGCGGGTGCGTTAAACGCTATTTGCCAATTGCACGGTCAACAAATTAGCTATGTGAAGCCGCATGGTGCTTTATATAACGATATGATGGCGGATGAATCTATTTTTATTGCGATATTAAAAGCGATAGCAGGGATGAATTCAGGATTTATCCCTCCGATAAAGCTCATGGTTTTATCGCGACCTGATAACCAGAACTATCTGCGTATTGCCGAGCAATATAAGGTGGCGTTGTTATTTGAAGCCTTTTCGGATCGTGCTTACACGCCAGAAGGTTTTCTTGTTCCACGTTCTCAGCCTGAAGCGGTTTACCACAATCGCGATCGTATCGTGCAGCAAGCGAAAGAATTTACTCAAGGTTATGTCACAACCTCTGACGGTTCGAAGCTTCAACTCAGAGCGGATTCGCTTTGCGTCCATGGCGATAACGATGCCTCAATCGCCTTAATTCAGACGCTGCATGAGGTGATCAAACCATGATGCGTATTGAGCGAATATCAGAAACAACCTTGATGGTTTATTTTGCTGACAAGATAGATGTTGAGCTAGCGGCTAAAATCGCGCATTACGTTCAACGGATCAAGGAGGTGCTATCACCTGCTGTGGTTGAGATAACCCCATCGTATTGTTCGTTGTTATTACAACTATCCCCTGAACACTGTGCCGAGCCTGAGATAGGGCGATTTATTGCCCAGTTAGAGAAAATCTATCAAGATTGTGATTTTATGGGAAATAGTAAAAAGCTCAGCAAAACAGCTGTATTGCAGGGGAAGCAAATTGTTTTGCCTGTGTATTACGATGTGAGTGTAGGGCCTGATTTAGTGACGGTAGCTGAGCATGCGCAAGTAACGATTGATGAAGTAATCCGTTCTCACAGTCAGCAACGTTATACTGTTTGTGCTATTGGTTTTGCTCCGGGGTTTGCTTTTTTAGCGTCCGTTGATGCGCGTATAGCGACACCTCGTTTAGTAACTCCTCGCCATTTTGTTCCTGCCGGAAGTGTAGGAATAGCGAACGAACAAACGGCCATTTACCCTGCAAATTCTCCTGGGGGATGGCAGATTATTGGTAATTGCCCGCAGTCTCTCTTTGATCCAAATACTGATCCTATGTCACCTTTTGATATTGGTGATCAGGTGCAGTTCGAACCGATCGATCGTCAAACGTATATCGCGCTAGGTGGGCAGTTATGGCAACAATAAATGTACTCAAAGCTGGCATGCATACCTTAATTCAAGATGCAGGGCGATTGGGTGTTGCTGCTGTTGGTTTAAGCCAAGGTGGCGCTGCCGACATGCATGGTTATTGCTGGGCGAATTACTTATTAGCGAATGATGCGAATGCCCCGCAACTCGAAATTACATTTGGTCAGTTAAGTATTACAACAGATGCGAATATTTGTTGTGTATTAACGGGGGCGGATTGCAGTGCGACAATTAGCAGCGAGTCAGTAAATGGCGCTGCAGTTATACCGTGGCAGACATTTGTATTACGCCAGGGTGAAACTCTGTCTTTAGGATATCCTCGAGCTGGATTACGAACATATTTAGCGGTCAAAGGTGGATTCAATGTAGTGCCTGTACGAGGTAGTGTGTCGACAGTAGTACGTAACCAGTTAGGCGGTTTACTGCATGAAAAGCAGCACGGGCAGCAGCAAGGGTTACCTTTAGCCATTGGTGAACAGCTATCTGTTAGCGAGGCGCATCATGTTCCGAAGGGTGACTTTTTGCCACTTTCAGCACCAAGTCGATGTATTCCCGATTACAGCCAACCGTTAGTTTTACGGGTGATTGAATCGTATCAAGCTGAAAAGTTTTCTTCGACGTTTAAAACGCACTTTTATACTAACAGCTATACATTGAGCCCCCACAGTGATCGAATGGGATGCCGTTTTGAAGGTGAGTCGCTAGGGGAAGAAAGCCAAGGGATTATATCAGAAGGGATTGCATATGGTGCTGTGCAGCTACCACCTGATGGGTTACCCATTGTGATGATGAATGACAGGCAAACATTAGGGGGATACCCGAAAATAGGTTGTGTAGCACGTGTAGATATGGCTAAACTGGCTCAATCGCCACCGGGTAAAGTGGTGAGGTTTCAGCGTGGTGATGTCAGTTTGTTAACGCAAGAATGGCAACAGTTTTCGCGCTTCTTTGGTCTGTCTTTTTAGGAGTAGCAATGTATATCTTTGGCTATGGTAGCTTGATCAATGATCATTCCCGTTCACGAACAGGACAAACAGGCCGTGCAACACCAGCAATGGTGAATGGCTTACAGCGTCACTGGAGCAAAGTGGATGGTAGCTACAAAATTTCGCCATTGATTGTCGTTCCTGAAGCAGGGCAATGCAATGGGGTTATTGTCGAGGTAGACAGATCTGCGCTGGCTGAATTTGATAAGCGAGAGCATGGTTATCACCGAATTAAGATTGATAGCCAAGATGTCGCGCTACAAAACTGTGAACAATCACTTGCTGGTGATGTGTGGGTTTACGTGAAAGATGAACCACTCGCACCTTGTGCCGTCCAGCCTATCATGCAGACCTATGTAGATACTGTTTTAGCTGGCTGTTTATCTATCTCTGATTCTTTTGCCGAGTATTTTGTCTCTTCAACCCAAGGTTGGCATCACGCTTTCGAAAATGATCGTCATCAGCCTAAATATGGCAACATGGCAGGGGTTGTTGATGCTCACCTGCCGATTATTGATCAGCTTCTTCGTTCTGTTCGCGTGTAATCCCGATGGCAAAACCAAATAAGAAAGGCCCAACCAAAACCGTAGACGTGTATTGTGCTAATTGTAAAACACAGTTATTTAAATATCGTAAAGGCGGCAAAGGTGCGTTAGTTAAATGTTTTAAAGAACGTATAACAACAGATTTTACGGCTAAAGCCTGTCATTGCCCTCAGTGCGAGACTGAATTTGCGCGAGATACTTTGGTAAGAGGTACGCCAGCCTTTAAAATGATTGGTGGCAAAGTGTTTGCTAAATAATTGAAAAAGCCAGTACTGATTGCTACTGGCTTTTGTTATTCGGGGTATGCTCATTACTTGGTTGGCGTAGCTTTTGCTGAAAGGGTTGGTGGACATTCTTTTTTCATGCTAACCAATTCGGCTTCTAATTTAAGGATATTGCGCTTATATTTTGCTTTGACCAATTGGTAATCAAGGCTCGGTGCAAACCACATATCTATTTGCCTATCGTCTACTTCTGTTTGTCTTACTTTTAAGGTCTCTACCTCACCATAGCGCGTGGTGATTTTTTCTGATCCTAATACTTCAAAGAAATAGTGACTAACCTTGCTTGTACTTTGCATCTTGAAATCAAATTTCGTTTTGCCTTGGATCAGTAATAAGCGAAGTTGTGCACCAAGAGTATCCCCATCAAGCAGAGGGAAATCAGGGTCATTATACTGGGTGGTTTCACCGTCTTTTATAATGGTTGCTTGCTGGCCGTTGGCGCTAAATGTCCCTGTGGCTTTACGTGAAAGTAAGCCCGTTACGCTCTGATTAAAAGAGTGGGTAATAAATGATTGTTGTGCATCAGACCATTCCATTTCGGTTTGGTTTTTGTATTTACTCGAGGTGACTAAAACATCGGCATTCCCGTAGGCATACACTTTTGCTTTATTACCACGCCAATGTACATGTCGAGACAGCGTTCCTACTTTTAGGCCACTGAAGTACAGCTGATAAGTCAGCGTTTTATTGCACTGATGAAGCTCGGGCAAAGGGATGGCTTGCACAGAGAAGTTAGGCGAAAAAAGAAAGATAAGTATGATAAAAAAACGCAAAAAAACCGTCCTAAAAATGA
>NZ_NOIF01000161.1:0-6081 GCF_002265265.1 Photobacterium sanguinicancri | reverse complement strand
GTGAAGGTGAAAGCGACTTTATTGGGTGGTGATGCCATTGAGGCGTATGTACTGGATGAAAGTGATTATCGGCTTTGGGTAGCAACCACACAAAATAATGCCTTTTCAAATGCAGGGTTGAGTTACATTAAAAGCATTACCCCGTTAGAGAGTAGTCATGAAACAGGCTGGTTTAACTTAACGGCGGGTAATTATTATATCCTGTTTGAAAACACCGTGTTTGGATCCGTGAAACCAGGATTGGCTGGTGGTTCTAGCAGTGTATCTTATTCTGTACTAACTAAATCGACGAAGAAGAGCTAAACACTCGGGTTGGTTGATTTCTAGTAGTGTTGAATAAAATGTCATAGTTTTGTTGGCTGAGTGCGCAATTGATTCTTAATTGATAGATTTATTATTGACTCTATCTCTGAGCAGGGTACAGTACGCCTCGTTCTCACGGAGAAACTTATATACAGATGACTAGTCATCTGGAGTCGTGAGGCAAAAATGGCGCGTTGGCAGAGTGGCTATGCAGCGGATTGCAAATCCGTGGACCTCGGTTCGACTCCGGGACGCGCCTCCAAATTTATGCCGGATCTCACTATGAGGTTTGACGGTTAAAGTCCGAAAAGCCAGCTTAATTGCTGGCTTTGTTGTATCTAATATTCCTGTTATTTTACTCTAATCAAAGATAAAAGTTATTAGATTATGTCGCGCTTGCCTTCTGCTACTTCGGTCATTTTGCTATAGCAACTTTGTAGGCTTTGCTTAGGCTCAAACCACGATAGTTTGTGCGCAAGCTGCGTAACGCTGCCGATAATGATGAGTGCTGGGCTTTCGGCGTGCGCCGCAATTATCTCTAATGTTTCTAATGAACAAGGTAGTACACGTTGGTTGTTGCTTGTACCGCGCTCAACAATCGCTGCAGGCGTCAGTGGCGACATACCGTTTGCTTCTAATCGACGACGAATTTCCCCACTTTGGCTAAGACCCATATAGAACACTAATGTGTTATTGGATCTTGCCAAGGAAGACCAATCGATTTGCTCTCTTTCTGATTTGAGGTGACCTGTCACAAATTGAACGCTTTGTGCGTGATCGCGGTGGGTGAGGGGGATCCCAGCATAAGCCGCACAGCCTGCAGCAGCAGTAATACCCGGTACAACCTCAAAAGGAATATCATAAGGAAGCAAAGCTTCAAGTTCTTCACCACCTCGACCAAAAATGAAAGGATCACCGCCTTTTAATCGAACAACGACTTGGCCTTTTAGCGCCTGTTCAACCAAAATTTGGTTAATACCATCTTGAGGTACACAGTGATTACCAGCTTGTTTCCCAACGAAAATCAGATTCGTTTTTTCGGGAATTAATCGGATGATTTCATTTGAAACCAGTCGGTCATAAACAACGACATCAGCTTGCTGGAGCATGCGTAGTGCTTTTACTGTCAATAGGTCGGGATCACCTGGTCCAGCGCCAACCAATATTACCTTACCTATCGTTGATTGAAGATTCAGGTGGCAGACTTTATTGTCGGTTGTCATTAGGCTTACTCCACTCGGCAATTTGAAACAAAATCGGTATTTAACTAAGGCAATCAGTGGTGCAGTATTCGCTACTGCACCGTGACGTTTAATTACGCTGTTTGTGGTGCTCTTGATGCATTCGCTTTTGCAGAATTCATGACTGGGCGTTGTGCTTTAGGTGTTGTAAACCAATAGCCTAGACCCATAAATACCACGCCTGAAATTGTATTGCCGATGGTTACCCATAATAGGTTGTGACCAATCCCAGCTAATGTAAATGCCTCTTTGTGTTCGCCGAACCAAGATAATGCAAATATAGTCATATTGGCAATAGAGTGCTCATAGCCAGAGGCAATAAAGGCCAATAAACACCACCAAATGGCGATAAATTTAGCAGAACCTTCAACACGCTGGCACATCCAGATAGCTAAGCAGACAAGCCAGTTACACAAAATGCCTTTGAACAAGAGAGCAGTGGCAGATCCTGATGTTTTAGCCATAGCCACATTGTTAAGTAGACTATTGGTATCAGGTAGTAGCTTTCCACCACCAGCATAAAAGAACAGCAGCGCAACACCAACAGAGCCGATGAGGTTGCCAGCCCATGTTTGTGGTAACACGCGTAAGGTATCAGTAATGGTAATTTGGCCTGTTTTTACACCAAAAGTGAGGAACATAGTGTGTCCGGTGTAAAGTTCTGAGCCTGCGATGATCACTAATGTTAAGGCAATACCAAAGGTACCACCCATGACTAATGGGCGAATCGAAGGGTCGACCAGATTACCCAAAGTGAAAATAAGGATAATTCCTAGACCAACATAAGCGCCTGCCATGGCAGAACTTAGCCAGAATCCAAACTTTTCCTTATCTGCAAAATCAACGATACGTGCAGCATTGGCTGAACATTTCTTAATCGTGTCTGCGTACATGCGTGTTTTCCTTTCTTAAATTTAAATCGAAATCTTTTTGGGATAGATAATGGCTTCTATACCTATTCCAAAAAGCAGGGAATTTTGATAACTGGTAAGCAAAATTCCCTGAAACTTAGCGTGAAGCTAAGGACTTATAGGTTTAAGCCGCGATTTGAACTTCGCTGTTAACTACTTGTACTTGGTAGCTTTTGACTGAAGCTTCTGCATTTTCAAGACAGCGACCATCTTTTAATGCGAAGCGTTGTTTCTTGAGAGGACTTGCCACCCAAAGCTCACCGTCATGCTCACAAATAAGGCCACGAGATAGCACGTTAGATTGTGCAAATGGGTCCATGTTGCTGATGGCGTAGAATGTGTCTGATGTATCTGGTCGGAACAACGCAACTTGCTCGCCATTAACTAACGCACAAACACCAGTGCCTGGAATGACATCATCTAGGTTGCAGGCTGTTATCCACTGACTCATGCGTGTTCCTCCACTGAAATGTTATAAACAGGCGACTTTTCTTCTGTTGTAGCAGGGCGGTGTTGTTCACGTTCAGAGACAAAGACAACATTGCTATCGCGTTCATCTGAGTTGATGAAGTGGCTAAAGCGTTTTAGTTGGTCATCGTTATCGAGCGTGGTTGTCCACTCACACTGGTAGCTTGCAATGAGCTTCTCTGCATCCGCTTCAAGTTGTGCATTAATGCCAAGCTTGTCGTTGATGATCACATCGCGTAGGTACTCAATTCCGCCTTCAAGATTGCCTAGCCAAACAGAAGTACGCTGTAGTTTGTCAGCGGTGCGTACGTAGAACATGAGGTAACGGTCGATGTATTGAAGCAGTGTTTCTTTGTCTAAGTCGGCAGCGAGTAAGTCAGCATGACGCGGTTTCATACCGCCATTGCCGCCTACATACATGTTCCAGCCTGCATCTGTTGCAATAATGCCTAAGTCTTTGCCCTGTGCCTCGGCACATTCACGGGTACAGCCAGACACACCGAACTTCATTTTGTGCGGAGTACGAATACCCTTGTAGCGGTTTTCAAGCTCGACTCCTAAGCCAACGCTATCTTGCACGCCGAAACGACACCAAGTACTACCCACACAGGTTTTCGCCATACGTAGGGCTTTTGCATAGGCTTGGCCTGTTTCAAAACCTGCAGCTATCAGCTTTTCCCAAATAACAGGTAAGTCGTCTTTTTGTGCGCCAAATAAACCAATGCGCTGTGCACCTGTAATTTTGGTGTATAGGTTGAACTCGCTGGCGACTTCAGCGACCGCCATTAAGCCTGCAGGCGTCACTTCACCGCCTGCCATACGAGGGATAACAGAATAGGTGCCATCTTTTTGCATATTGCCTAAAAAGATGTCATTGGTATCTTGCAGTTGAGTGTTTTCTTGCGTGAGAACGTAGTCATTCCAGCTTGATGCCAGAATTGAACCTACGGTTGGCTTACATACTTCACAGCCATAACCTTTGCCGTATTTTTTCAGTAGTTCATCAAAGGTTTTGATTTGCTCTACACGGATAAGGTGAAAAAGTTCTTGGCGAGAATATTCAAAGTGTTCACATAAGTGGTTTTTCACTTCGATACCAGATTTAGCCAGCTCTGCATTCAGTACTTGGGTAATAAGAGGTAAACAACCACCACAACCTGTACCTGCACCCGTCACCGCTTTGATCTCGCCAAGGGTAGTATGGCCATCAGCCACAGCCGTTGCTATCTTGCCTTTTGTTACATCAAAACATGAACAAATAACCGCGGAATCGGGTAGGGAGTCTGCACCCATTGCTGGTTTTTCAGCACCAGCATGTGCAGGTAGAATTAATGTATCTGGGTGTTTGGGTAATTCGATGTCATTCAGTTTTAACTGCAGTAAGTTACCGTAGTCAGAGGTATCGCCAACGAGCACAGCACCAAGCAACTTCTTACCGTCTTCAGAAACGATAATGCGTTTGTACACTTCTTCGCTTTCATCAAGGTATACGTAGCTCTTGCAGTTTGGTGTGCGGCCATTGGCATCACCGATACTGCCTACTTTCACGCCAAGCAATTTCAGCTTGGCACTCATGTCTGCACCTTCAAAAGTATTGTCGCCGCCAATTAAATTGCTAACGGCAACTTGCGCCATTTTATAACCAGGTGCGACAAGGCCGTAGAACATCTCATTCCAAGATGCACATTCACCAATGGCATAAACATCTTGATCGGATGTGAGACAGTGATCGTCAATAGCGATACCGCCGCGACGGCCAGTGGCTAAACCACACTGCATAGCAAGCTTGTCTTGTGGGCGAATACCGGTCGAGAACACAATGAAGTCAACCTCAAGCGATGTTCCATCAGCAAAGCGCATGGTATTGCGAGCTTCTGTACCTTCGGCAACGATCTCTTGCGTATTTTTACCGGTATGAACTTTTACGCCTAGTTTTTCAATTTTGTTACGTAGCTGCTCGCCACCTTGTGGATCTAGCTGTTCGGCCATCAACACAGGAGCAAATTCAATCACATGTGTTTCGACACCCAGAGCTTTTAGTGCGCCAGCAGCTTCCAAGCCAAGTAAACCGCCACCAACGACAACACCACTCTTGCTGCGTTTAGCTGTTGCTTCAATGGTTTTTAAATCTTCGATGGTACGGTAAACAAAACAGTCTTTACCTTCATTACCTTTAATCGGTGGAACCCAAGGGTAAGACCCCGTCGCCATAATTAGCTTGTCGTACTGAATTTCACGGCCGGTATTAGAGTGGATAATTTTCTGAGCGCGGTTGATGGTGATTGCACGTTCACCAATAAGAACATTGATGCCGTGTTTTTCGTAGAAGCCTTCTTTAACCAGTGAAAGCTCATCAGCGGTATGGTGCGAGAAGTAAGAAGACAGGTGAACCCTGTCGTATGCTATGCGTGGTTCTTCACAGAAAACAGTGACTTCGTAGTTTTCCATGTCTGCTTTATCGACTAATTCTTCGATATAGCGATGGCCTACCATACCGTTACCGATAATCGCCAATCTGACTTTGCTCATAATATCCTCTTAACAAAGGCGTTAAATCTGAGTTGATAGTAATAAGACAGGTTGTGAATAAATATGATGTAAATCAACTACAATTTTAAATAACCCCAAAGGGGTAGCGGTTAGTTAATCAATGATTTGGTCATTATTTGATGTTTTATGATCGGTATTTACGCTGTATTACGTTGTTTTATTACTAGATGTGAATAAAAAATGAATACTGTCGGGGTGAACATCAGTATGCGTTACTTTATTAACGCACACGCTTCAGCCAGATTGGTGATGATACATAGTATGCCGATCTGTGAAATGAGAGGGGATAGCGGTTTAGGTATCATGATTTTTTAACGGTTATAGCAAATGCGATAACTAGCCTTAACTCTAGAGTCATCCGATTACAGTAGGTAAAGAGGTTGATGAGTTAAGTAACCCCTACAAACGAATCTGTGCCAGCTAGATAGTGTGATATTTCAATAATTCTCGGAAATGTGATGTATTTGCCTTGTCGTTCGTACAACGGGAGGGGTTTATTATTTAAAGGATATTCCGCGAAATTGCTTATCTGCTTGTTTTTTAGCAAGTTACTTGGAGTATCATCGATCAATCTGAATATATATCATTCGCTGTGGGCTGCTTTTTAA